>NZ_JBEZJL010000094.1:0-42803 GCF_040651755.1 Actinomadura sp. NPDC048394
GAAGCCCAGGTCAACAACCCCGGATCCCTCCTGCACTGGACCCGCAAGATGATCGAGATCCGGCAGCGCCACCCCGTCTTCGGCGTCGGCACCTACGTCGAACTATCCGCCTCCAACCCCTCCGTCCTCGCCTTCACCCGCGAGATCGGGAACGGGGACACCAACCAGTGGGGCGGCACCGACACGGTCCTGTGCGTGAACAACCTGTCGCGCTTCCCGCAGCCGGTGGAGCTGGACCTGCGGCGGTTCCGCGGATCGACGCCGATCGAGTGCATGGGCGGCGTGCAGTTCCCCGCGATCGGCGAACTCCCCTACCTGCTCACCCTGCCCGGCCACGGGTTCTACTGGTTCCTGCTGCCGCCCCCGCCCGACGAGCCGGGCGACGAGAGGGTGAGGTAGCCGTGCCCGGCGGTCCAGGCCGCGGCGGCGACCCGTCCCTCGTCCGGCTGCTGGCCGGCTGGCTGCCCCGGCAGCGGTGGTTCGGCGGCAAGGACAGCCCCATCGACGACCTCGCGATCGGCACCGCCACCGAGCTGCGGACCGGTGACCCGGGCCTGCACCACCTCGTCCTCGACGTCCGCCAGAACGGCGCCACCGAGCACTACCAGGTCCTCCTCGGCGTCCGCCGCGACCTGCCCGAGCGGCTGCGGCCGCACGAGATCGGGCTGCTCGCCGGGGCGACGGGGATCACCGGCCACGCCTACGACGCCGCCCACGACCCCGAGCTGACCCGGCCGCTGCTCGCCCACATGGCCGGGGAGTCCGTCATCGGGCCGCTGCGGTTCCGCCGCGCGCCCGGCACGGGCATCCGCACCGACCTGGACGGCGCCCCGTCCACCGCCGAGCAGAGCAACACCTCGCTCATCTTCGGCGACGCGTACATGTGCAAGCTGTTCCGCAAGCTGGCGCCCGGCGTGAACCCCGACCTGGAGGTCAACCTCGCGCTGACCCGCGCCGGCTGCGAGCACATCCCCGCCGTGCACGGCTGGATCGAGCTCGCGCCCGGCGGCGACGGCGGCGATGGCGAACCCGTCACGCTCGCGCTGCTGTCGGAGTACCTGCGCACCGCCACCGACGGGTGGCAGCTCGCGCTGACCAGCGTCCGCGACTGGTTCGCGCAGCCGCTGCCGCCCGGCCCGCCGGCCGCGGTCACCCCGGACGACGCGGGCGCGGCAGGCGGCGACTTCGCCGCCGAGGCCGAGCGGCTCGGCGCCGCGACCGCACAGGTGCACCGCGACCTGGCCCGCGCGTTCGGGGTGACGACCGTGCCCGCCGAGCGGCTGCGCGCGCTGGCCGACGGGATGAACGAGCAGCTCGACGCGGTCGCCGCGGCCGTCCCGCAGCTGCGCCCGCACGCCGCCGCCGTCCGCGCGGCGTTCGGCGAGCTCGCGGCCGCGGGCGCGGAGCTGCCGTTCCAGCGGGTGCACGGCGACTACCACCTCGGGCAGGTGCTGCGCACCGACCACGGCTGGGTGCTGCTGGACTTCGAGGGCGAGCCCGCCCGGGCGCCCGCGGAGCGGCGCGCGCCCGCGCATCCGCTCCGCGACGTCGCCGGGATGCTGCGCTCGTTCGAGTACGCGGCCCGGTTCCTGATCGCCTCGGACGGGAGCCTCGCGCCGGGCGCGGCGGAGGCGCTGGAGCTGCGCGCCCAGGCGTGGGCGGAGCGGAACCGGGCCGCGTTCTGCGCCGGGTACGCGGCGGCGGGCGGCCCCGACCCGGCCGCGCACGCGGCGCTGGTGCGGGCGTTCGAGTTCGACAAGGCGGTGTACGAGATCCGGTACGAGGCGCGGAACCGGCCGTCCTGGCTGCCGGTTCCGCTGCGCTCGCTGGAGCACCTGGCCGGCTGACGCGCCCCCCGGCCGGCGCGCTCCGGCCGGCCGGGCTGGCACGACCCGGGTCCGGCCGGCCGGCGCGGCCCGGTTCAGAGGTCGATGGAGTAGTCGAGGACGACGCGGTCGGCGGGCAGCACGATGTCGCGGCAGACCTCCATGACCGAGGCGCGCGACAGCATCCGGCGGGTGATGGCGATGACGGGGACGCCGCCGCCCATGCGGAGCGTCTCGGCCTCCTCGGGGGTCGGCATGCGGGAGCGGACCGACTCCTCGACGCGGGTCGGCGGGTGGCCGAGATAGGCCAGCTGCGCGAGCGTGCCGCCGGGCCACGGCTCGCGCTCCGGGTCGGCGACGGGGGTGCCGCCGACGAGGTTCCACGGCAGGTAGTTGACGGAGATCTGCTGCGGCTCGCCGCGGGCGTAGAACACGAACCGGCGCCGCAGCAGCTCGGTGCCGGTGGGCAGCTCGAACAGCGCGCCCAGGTCGTCGTCCGCGCGCACACGGGTGAACTCCTTGTCGAGCCCGTACTCCTGCCAGCTGATCTTCTGGTCGCGGGTGAAGGTGGTCTCGGGCACCGCGAGCGGCCTGGTCACCGCGCGGTAGCGCTCCATCGCGACGCGGCGGGCCGGCGGCACGACCCGGACCACGGTGCCGCCGCCGCGGCGCGTCTCGACGAGCCCCTCGGTGCGCAGCAGCGCGACCGCCTGCCGCACGACGATCTCCGAGACGCCGTGCGCGGCGCACAGCTCCGCCATGGTCGGCAGCCGGGTCCCCGGCGGAAGGCTGCCGTCCCGGATCCCCTCTCGCAGCGTGTCGGCGATGCGCAGGTAGGCGGGACGGTCCGGCACCGGCGTCACCTCCCCTTCGTTCAGGCGCGCCCCCGGTCATTCGACGCAGTGGTCATTCGATGCGGCGTTCGATTTCACCCCTCCTCCCCGTCACTCATACCTAGCGGGCCGCTATCCGCGGGGGCATGGTCCGCTTACGGACAGCTTGACACCTCTCAGACCGAGTAAGACTTTTGTATACAGAAGAGCCGCCTCGGGGAAAGGACGACCTTGATGGGCGACTTCGAGGATCTGAAGACGGCCATCGAGGGGGAGTTTCCGGGCTGGCAGGTCTGGCGGAGCGACGCCGGGCGCTGGTACGCCACCCGGAGCGGCGATCTGACGGACGCGCAACTGCAGGCGGGATGTGCGATGACGGTGGCCGCGGACGATCCGGCGGGGCTGCGCGAGCTGCTGCTCGAGCAGGCGCGCGGGGACGGGTGAGGCGGCCGCGATGGGACGTCGCGGGGAGCGGCGCGGCCCGGTCCGCGGGCGGGGGCGGACCGGGCCGGAACGCTCCGGTACGGAAGGTACCTGTGTCGCTGAGGTGACACAGGAATGGATCCCAGGGCGGCGGGGTCGCCGTCACCCCTGGGGCCAGGTAGACGTGACCGCATGGACGGCGCAATCGGCGCGACCCCCGACAAAGTGTCGTGCCGTCCATGCGGTCGCAAATCCGCCTCGCTCCGCCATGTGAGTTCGGCCGATCTCAGGGCACTCCTACAGGGAAACGGCATCAGTGTTGTTCCCGGGGACGGCCCCGGACCCCGGAACCCCAGGCGAGGAGGCCATGACGTCATGGCACGGGTGACGCGCGCGGAGATCGACCGGCTCGTCGGCGGCGACCACCACGATCCGCACGGCGTCCTCGGGGCGCATCCGGGCCGGGACGGGGTGACCGTCCGGGCGCTGCGCCCGCTCGCGGAGAAGGTCGAGGTCGTCCTGCCGAACGGGGACCGGCACCCGCTGCGGCACTTCCACGAGGGCGTGTTCGCCGGGACGCTGCCGAAGTCGGCGTCGCTGGCGGGCGGCGACGAGGGCAAGGCGCCCCTCGCGGTCCCCGACTACCGGCTGGCGGTGACGTACGGGGACGGCATCGAGACCGTGCAGGACGACCCGTACCGGCATTTGCCGACGCTCGGCGAGCTCGACCTGCATCTGATCAGCGAGGGCCGGCACGAGGAGCTGTGGCGCGCGCTGGGGGCGCGCGTGCGGACGTACGCATCGGCGTTCGGACCGGTGTCGGGCACCGGGTTCGCCGTATGGGCGCCGACGGCGCGCGGGGTGCGCGTGGTCGGCGACTTCAACCACTGGGACGGCCGCGCGCACCCGATGCGGTCGCTCGGCTCCACGGGCGTGTGGGAGCTGTTCGTCCCGGGCGTCGGCGACGGCATGTGCTACAAGTTCGAGATCCTCGGCGCGGACGGGCAGTGGCGCACCAAGGCCGACCCGATGGCGCAGCACACCGAGCGTCCGCCGGCGACCGCGTCGCGCGTCTACACCTCGTCCTACGCGTGGGGCGACGGCGACTGGATGGACGCCCGCAAGGAGCGCGAGTGGGTGCACGAGCCGATGAGCGTGTACGAGGTACACCTCGGCTCGTGGCGTCCCGGGCTCGACTACCGCGAGCTAGCCGAGGAACTGACCTCGTACGTGAAGGACATGGGGTTCACCCATGTGGAGTTCCTGCCGGTGGCGGAGCACCCCTACGGGCCGTCCTGGGGCTACCAGGTGACGTCCTACTACGCGCCGACCTCCCGCTTCGGTACGCCGGACGACTTGCGGTACCTCGTCGACAAGCTGCACCAGGCCGGTATCGGCGTCATCATCGACTGGGTGCCCGCGCACTTCCCCAAGGACGAGTGGGCGCTGGCGCGCTTCGACGGCACCGCCCTGTACGAGCACGAGGACCCGGCCCGCGGCGAGCATCCCGACTGGGGCACGCTGGTGTTCAACTTCGGGCGCGCCGAGGTCCGCAACTTCCTGGTGGCGAACGCGTCGTTCTGGATCGAGGAGTTCCACGTCGACGGGCTCCGCGTGGACGCGGTCGCCTCGATGCTGTACCTGGACTACTCGCGCAACGAGGGCGAGTGGACGCCGAACGTCTACGGCGGCCGCGAGAACCTGGAGGCGATCTCGTTCCTCCAGGAGATGAACGCGACGGTCTACAAGCGCAACCCGGGCGTCCTCACGGTCGCGGAGGAGTCGACGGCGTGGCCCGGCGTGTCCCGCCCCACGCATCTCGGCGGCCTCGGCTTCGGGTTCAAGTGGAACATGGGCTGGATGCACGACACCCTCGAGTACCTCCGCCACGAGCCCGTGTTCCGGCACTACCACCACAACGAGATCACGTTCTCGCTGGTGTACGCGTTCTCGGAGAACTACGTGCTGCCGCTCTCGCACGACGAGGTCGTCCACGGGAAGGGGTCGCTGCTCAGCAAGATGCCGGGCGACACCTGGCAGCGGTTCGCCGGGCTGCGCGCCCTGCTCGCCTACATGTGGTCGCATCCCGGCAAGCAGCTGCTGTTCATGGGCCAGGAGTTCGGGCAGGGCGCCGAATGGGCGGAGGAGCGCCCGCTCGACTGGTGGCTGCTGGACAACGCCGCCGAAGGCGCGCTGCATCTCGGGCTGCAGAAGCTCGTCCGCGAGCTCAACCGCGCCTACCGGGAGGAGCCCGCGCTGTGGTCCCGCGACAGCGACCACGAGGGGTTCCGCTGGATCGACGGCAACGACGCGGGCGGCAACACCCTCTCCTACCTGCGGTACGGGACGTCCAAGGACGACGGCGAGCCGCCCGTGATGGCCTGCGTCGTCAACTTCGCCGGCAACCCGCACGAGAACTACCGCATCGGCCTGCCGAAGGAGGGCGGCTGGCGGGAGGTCGTCAACACCGACGCCTACGAGTACGGCGGCAGCGGCGTCGGGAACCTCGGGCGCGTCGAGGCGACCGCCGAGCCCTGGCACGGGCTGGAGGCCTCGGCCGTGCTGCGGGTCCCGCCGCTCGGCGCCGTGTGGCTCGTCCCGGAGTGACCGGGCTCTAGGGTGGCGCCATGAGCGCCGCGCAGCACCTGCACATCGTCCCGTCCGAGTTCCTGGTGGAGCACCTGCCGAACGCGACGTTCCCCGAGGACGACGAGTGGATCGCGCTGGTCCGCGCCCCCGAGGGCCTCACGGTCGTGCGGGAGGCGTCGCCGTTCACCGAGGCGGAGCGCTGGGTCGGCTTCTACGGCGACGCCGGCCACGGCCTGGACCTGCCCGGCATGCTCGCCGCGGTCGTCGGGCCGCTCGCCGACGCGGGGGTGCCGGTGTTCGTCGCCTCCACGTACCACGCCGACCTCGTCCTGGTCCCCGACCACCGGCTGAAGGACGCGACGCAGGCCCTCCGCGACGCCGGTCACCGCGTCTCGGACCGCTGACCCGGTCCCCCGCGGTCAGCGCCGTTCGAGCCGGTCGAGGAGCCAGCGGGGACCGGTGACGTGCGCGCCGGCCGCCTCGCAGCGGGCGCGCAGCCCCCGGTCCGCCGTCACGACCAGGTACTCGGTGTCGGGCTCGGGGTTCCGGACGAGGTCGACGATGTGGTCGTCGCCGCTGCCCGGCGCCGCCACCACCCGCACGCCGTCCGCCGGCTCGTCCGCCACCGGCCGCGCCGCGCCCTCGACGACCAGCACGACCTCCGGGAAGCAGCGGTCGAACGCGACGAGGCCGGGCGGCACGCCGCGCACCCCCTCGCCGAGCACCTTCAGCGAGTCGCGGAGCCGCGCGTTCGCGCCCGCGCGGTCCTTCCACCAGCCGTCCGGCCGGGACCCGACGACGTTCGCGCCGTCCACGACGAGCACCAGGCCCTTCATCGCGTCCCGCAGCAGCGGCCACGACCGCTCGAACGGCGCGAACAGCTTGCGGTCCTCGACCTCCTCCACGCGGACCCACTCGGCGCGGCGCGTCTCCCGCGACGCCGGCTTCACGTGCACCTTCTCGTCGAGCGCCCCGATCACGGACGTGAACGCCCAGCCGCCGTGGTCCTCGACGCGGGTACCGCGCACGCGCACGAGCGCGGTGTCGAGCGTGCACTCCTCGCTCGTCTCCCGCAGGGCGCCCGTCACCCCGTCCTCATGGCTGTGGATGGCGCCGCCGAACATCCCCCATGTGCCGCCGCCGAGACCCCACCAGGCGCGCTGCTGCAACAGGATCCACATCTGGCCTTCCGCGTCGCGGTGGTAGGCCAGCAGGCCCGCCGCGCCGTACCGTCCCCAGTGCGTGTGCCCCTGGTCGCAATCGGCCCAGCCGTCCCCATCGCCCATGAGCCGACGATATCCGCTCGGTGACCGAAGTACGGTGGTGCCGTCGTTCGGGGGGCCGACGCAGGTCCCCCATGCCGGAGGAAGCCGAAGATGCCCGCTCTGCCCCTCGTTCCCGACGATCCCCGCGCCATCGGCCGCTACCGGCTGACCGGACGGCTCGGCGAGGGCGGGCAGGGCGTCGTCTACCTCGGCGAGGGGCCGTCCGGCGAGCGCGTCGCCGTGAAGGTCCTGAAGAACGCCGACGCGCGGGCCCGCGAGCGCTTCGCCCGCGAGATGGCCGCGGCGCGGCAGGTCGCGCCGTTCGCCACCGCCGCGGTGCTCGACTCGTCAGCCGAGGGCCCGCTGCCCTATGTCGCCAGCGAGTTCGTCGACGGGCCGTCGCTGCAGGAGCGCGTCGCGGACGCGGGTCCGCTGCGCGGCGGGGACCTGCAGCGGCTGGCGGTGAACACCGCGAGCGCGCTGGCCGCGATCCACGCCGCCGGGATCGTGCACCGCGATCTCAAGCCCGCGAACGTGCTCCTCGGCCCGGACGGCCCCCGCGTCGTCGACTTCGGGATCGCCCGCGCGGTCGACGCCGAGACCCGCACGCAGATGGTCGGCACGCCCGCCTACTTCGCCCCCGAATGGCTGCGCGACCATCCGCCGACGGTGAAGTCAGACGTGTTCGCGTGGGCGGGCACGATGGTGTTCGCGGCGACGGGGCGCCCGCCGTTCGGCGGGGCGGTGACGGTCGAGGCGATGATGCACCGGATCGCCACAGCCGACCCCGACCTCACCGGGGTGCCGGACGCGCTGCGCCCCCTGCTCTCCGAATGCCTCGCCAAGGACCCGGACCGGCGGCCGTCCTCCCGCGACCTCGCGATGCGGCTGATCGACCCGACCTCGCGTCCCGCGCCGGACATCACCCGGCCGCAGCAGCCCTACGGGGGTCCGCCGGTGCCGGTCCCGCCCGCGCCTGGCCCGGATGCCGGCGGGGGCTCGTTCCCGTCCGGGCCGGCCACGGACCCGTCTCCGTCGCGGAACCTCACGCAGCCGCACCCCCAGCCGCCGGTCCCCGGACCGCCGCCCGCCGACGACCGGCGCGGCGGGGGCAGGAACACCCGTGTCATCGTCGGGGCGGCCGCCGCCGTCGTCCTCGCCATCGCGTGCGCGACGGCCGTCATCCTGCTGAACAAGGGCGGGGGCTCTGACTCGCCGGTCACCGCGTCGTCCCACAACTCGCCGGCCCAGAGCTCCTCGTCCTCTGCGACCTCCCCGTCGACGTCCGGCGGCGGGGACGGCTCGGGCGGGAACGGCTCGGGCGGGGGCGGCGGGGCGCTGCCCGCGGCGTTCGGCGGGACGTGGGAGGGCACGCTGACGCAGAAGGGCGGCATCACCATCGGCGACGCCAGCACCACCGTGACGGTGCACCTGGCCGGCGGGAGCGACGGCGGGACGGCCGAGTACCCCCGGTGGGGCTGCCAGACCCGGCTGACGGTCTCCGGCGTCTCCGGCTCGAAGGTCGACTTCGACGAGACGGCCGTGCGCAGCACCGGCTCGGCCGGGTTCTGTACGGGCGGGCCGGTGTCGCTGGAACAGGTGTCCGGCGGCCTGCGGTACACCTCGACCGGCATCGGCACCACGTCGGGGACGCTCCACAAGGTCGGTTGAGGCGGCCCGGTGACGAAGGGCACAGTGCCGCGCGGACGGTACGCCGAATACCATTCGGTGCGAGACGTCGCATGATCAGGGGAGACACGAGTTGAGCGTCGAGGCGGGACCGGCGGCCTTCGAGGAGACCGCCCGGATGTGGGACACCCTGACGGGCGCCGAGCTGATCCAGGCCATGGCCGACGGAACGTTCCCGCAGATCTCCGACATCAACGACCACATCGGGCAGGTCATCACGTCCGCCGAGCCCGGCCGCGTCGACATCTCCTGGACGCCCGCCGAGAAGCTCTGCAACCCCGGCGGCACCGTCCACGGCGGCTACATCGCCATGATCCTCGACAACGCCGTCTGCCTCGCGGGCAGCAGCACCTGCGAGCACTTCATGCCGATGCTCACGCTCAACCTCAACGTCGACTACCTGCGCGGCGTCCGCGCGGGCGAGACCTACACGGTCGCCGGGACGTGCGTGCACCCCGGCAGCACCCGGATGGTCGCCAACGCCGTCATCAGCGACGCGCAGGGCCGCCCCGTCGCGCAGGCGTCCGCCAGTGTCCTGCCGAACAAGGCCTTCAAGCGCAAGTAGGGCCTTCAAGCGCGAGTAGGGCCTTCAAGCGCGAGTGGGGCGGGCCGCGGGCGAACGCATAGGCTGGGGCCATGGTGGATCCCGGAACCGTCGTCAACGTCATCAAGCAGGCCCGGGACCGGCGGACGGCACCGCTGATCCTGGAGCTGGACCTCACCGAGGGGATCGTGGAGACCGCGCCCGCGGACCCGATCTCGGCGATCATGTCCATGCGCCGGACGAACCTGCGCGACGTGCTCGACGGGCTGCGCCGCGCCCGCTCCGACCACCGGGTGAAGGCGCTGGTGGTGAAGGTGACCGGCGGCGTCGGGCTGGCGCTCGCGCAGGAGCTGCGCGAGGCGGTCGGGGCGCTGCGGGACGCCGGCAAGCTCACCGTCGCCTGGGCCGAGACGTTCGGCGAGGGCGGCCACGGCACCGTCCCGTTCTACCTCGCCACCGGGTTCGACAAGGTGTACCTGCAGCCGACCGGTGAGGTCGGGCTGACCGGCGTCGCGCTGGAGGAGCCGTTCTTCGCGGGCGCGCTGGAGAAGGCGGGCGTGCAGCCGCGGTTCGCCAAGCGGTACGAGTACAAGACGATGGCGAACACCTTCATGGAGAAGGCGTACACGCCTGAGCACGAGGAGTCGTCCCAGCGGCTCGTCACCTCGCTCGGCGAGCAGATCACGGCGGGCATCGCCGCCGCCCGGGACCTGCCCGAGGACAAGGTCCGCGACCTCACCGACCGCGGCCCGCTGCTCGCCGGCGAGGCGCTGGAGGAGGGCCTCGTCGACCACCTCGGGTACCGCGACGAGGTCTACGCCTTCCTGCGCAAGGAGTTCGGCGCGGAGGCGCAGCTGCGCTACGTCTCCCGCTACAACCGCACGCACGGCCTCGCCCGCCGCATCCCGCAGCCGGGCCGCCAGGACGTCGTCGCGCTGATCAACGGGCAGGGCCCGATCCGGCTCGGCCGCAGCGGCCGCGGCGGCCCGCTGCCGAACTCCGGCCCCGCGATGGGCTCCGACACCGTCGGCGCCGCGTTCCGCGCCGCCGTGAAGGACGACCGGGTCAAGGCGATCGTGTTCCGCGTCAACAGCCCCGGCGGGTCCGCCGTCGCGTCCGACGCGATCTGGCGGGAGGTCGTCCTCGCCCGCCGCGCCGGCAAGCCGGTGGTCGTCTCGATGGGGAACGTCGCCGCGTCCGGCGGCTACTACGTCTCGATGGCCGCCGACACGATCGTCGCGCAGCCCGGCACCATCACCGGCTCGATCGGAGTCGTCGTCGGCAAGGCGGTGGTGAACGACCTGCTCGACCGGATCGGCATCGGCCTGGGGTCCGTCGCGGACGGCGACCACGCCCGCATGTTCAGCGCCACCAAGGACTTCAGCGACTCGGAGTGGGAGCGCATCAACGCCTCCCTCGACAAGATCTACGACGACTTCACGGCGAAGGTCGCCGAGGGCCGCGACCTGTCCCGCGAGCGCGTGCACGAGCTGGCCCGCGGCCGGGTCTGGACGGGCGCCGACGCCCGGGACCGCGGCCTCGTCGACGAGCTGGGCGGCATCGACATGGCGCTCGACCTCGCCCGCAAGAAGGCGGGGCTGCCCGCCGACGCGCCCGTCCGCTCCTACCCGCACACGTCGCCGCTGGAGCGGCTGCGCCCGCCGGAGTCCAGCGAGGACCGCACGGCCGCGTCCGCCCGGTTCGACGGCTGGGGCTCGCTCGGCGGCCTCGCCGCCCGCCTCGGCCTCCCGTCCGCCGGCCCCCTCACCCTGCCCGGCTCCTGGGAGATCCGCTGAGCAGCGATTTCGTCGAGGCGGTCGCGGGGTTCGCCACCGGGGTCGTCGTGCTGACCGTCCGGGACGGCCGCGACGACCTCGGCACGACGGTGACCTCGTTCATGTCGGTGTCGCTGGAGCCGCCGATGGTGCTGGCCGGCGTGGCGTCCTCGTCCTACCTGGCGGAGGTGCTGTCGCGCGCGGACCGCTGGGCGGCGACGGTCCTCGGCGCGGGCCAGCGGGCCCTCGCCGGACGCTTCGCCGCCGAGGGCCGTCCGAGCGCCCGGCTGCTCCTCGCGAGCGAGCCGCACCACCGCGGCGAGGCGTCCGGCGCCCTGATCCCCGAGTCGGGCGTCACCGCCCTCGAATGCGAGACGTGCCAGCGCATCGAGGCCGGTGACCACACCCTCTTCACCGCCGAGGTCCTCGCCACGGACTACGTCGCCCGCGACCAGAGGCCGTTGATCAGGGTCAACCGCCGCTACCTGCCCCTCTGAGGCCTCTGAGGCGTTTCGCGGACCTGAGCCGCCGCGCGAGCGCGTTATCTGACCGGTGGGGTGAAGCCGGAGGCGAGCCCCACCGGGAAGCTCGCGAAGCGAGGTCGCGCTCGCCCGAGCACGGTCAAGGGCCGAGCCGCCAGGCGAGACCCTTGGGCCGGGATCGCGGTCATACAGCCGGCAGGCGTTCGAGCATGCCGCGCAGGTCGTCGGCGTGCTCCTCCTCCTGCGCGAGGATCTGCTCGAAGACGCGCTTGGTGGTGGGGTCGCCGTCGCCGAGCCACTGGATGATCTCGGTATAGGACGCGATCGCGATGCGCTCGGCGACCAGGTCCTCCTTGATCATCGCGACGAGGTCGCGGCTGTCGTCGTACTCGGCGTGCGAGCGGGTGGTGAGGGTGTCGGGCGCGAAGTCGGGCTCGCCGCCGAGCTGGACGATCCGCTCGGCGAGCTGGTCGGCGTGCTGCTGCTCCTCGGCGGCGTGCTGGAGGAACTCGCCGGCGACGGCCTCGGCGTGGATGCCCGTGGCGGTGTAGTAGTGCCGCTTGTAGCGCAGCGTGCAGACGATCTCGGTGGCGAGGGCCTCGTTGCACACCTGGATCACCCGCGTGACGTCGGCGCCGTACGCCTCGGTGATCGGGCCCTTGTCGATCTCCTGGCGGGCGCGCTCGCGCAGGGTCTTGATGTCCGTCAGGAACTCGGCCATTCCGTTGCCTCCCGGGGTCGGTTACCCGGAGGCACCTACCCGATGGCCTCGTTTCCATACGGCAAATGTTTGCGGGACGCCGGGGCGGTAGGCGAGGTGGATGTGCGACGGGGCGTCCAGCACATGGACGTCCGCGCGCGCGCCGACGGATAGGTGCCCGACATCGGTGCGCCGCAGGGCGCGGGCACCGCCGGCGGTGGCGGACCAGACGGCTTCCGCGGGGGTCATGCGCATGTCGCGGACGGCCACGGCGACGCAGAACGCCATGCTGGAGCTGTAGCAGGAGCCGGGGTTGCAGTCGGTGGCGAGGGCGACGGTGGCGCCGGCGTCCAGCAGGCGGCGGGCGTCCGGGTAGGGCTGGCGGGTGGAGAACTCGACGCCCGGCAGCAGCGTCGCGACGGTGCGGGACGAGGCGAGCGCGTCCACGTCCGCGCCGCTCAGGAACGTGCAGTGGTCGGCGGACGCGGCGTCGAGCTCCACGGCGAGGCGGACGCCGGGGCCCTCGCCGAGCTGGTTGGCGTGCAGCCGGGGCATGAGCCCGGCCTTGATCCCGGCCTGCAGGACCTCGCGGGCCTGGTCGGCGTCGAACGCGCCCCGCTCGCAGAAGGCGTCCACCCAGCGGGCGTGGGGCGCGCAGGCCGACAGCATGCCGGTGGCGGCCAGGCGCGTGTAGCCGGCGGTGTCGTCACCGTACTCGGACGGGACGACGTGCGCGCCGAGGTAGGTGACCTCGTCCGCGACCTCGGCGGCGATGCGGACGGCGCGTTCCTCCTGCTCGACCGTGAGGCCGTACCCGGACTTGCACTCGACGGTGGTCGTCCCCTGCCGGGCCATCTCGTCCACCAGGCGGCGGAGGTTGGCGCGCAGCTCGTCGTCGGACGCGGCGCGGGTGCGTTCGACGGTGGTGCGGATGCCTCCGGCGGCGTAGGGGCGGCCGCTCATCCGGGCGGCGAACTCCTCGGCGCGTTCACCGGCGAAGACGAGGTGGGCGTGGGAGTCCACGAACCCGGGGAGGACGGCGCGCCCGGCGGCGTCGAAGACCTCGTCGGCGGCGGGCGCCTCGGCGGCGGGGCCCGTCCACGCAACGGCGCCGTCCTCGATCACCAGCGCGGCGTCCCGGACGATGCCGAGCGGCCCGTCGCCCCGCCCCGGGTCGTTGGTGACGAGTTCCCCGATGTTCGTGATGGCGGTGCTCAAGCGGGCTCCTCGCGGGTGGCGGACTCGACGGCGGCGGCCAGCGCGGCGGGCACGTCGTCGACCAGCAGGTGCCGGGCGTCGTGCACGATCTGGCGGCCGGACACGACGACGTGCCGGACGTCGGCGGCGGTGGCGGCGAAGACGGCGGCCTCGGCGGCGTGCGCGCGCCCGGCGCCGGCGGTGCGGACGGAGTCGAGCGCGACCGTGACGAGGTCGCAGTAGGCGCCGGGTTCGAGGCGTCCCGCCTCGGGCCAGCCGAGCGCGTAGTGGCCGTTGGACGTGGCGGCGGCGAGCAGCTCGCCGGCCGTCCAGTGGCCGCGGACGCGGGTGCGGAGGCGCTCGTCCAGCTCGACGGCGCGGGCCTCCTCGAACAGGTCGATGACGGCGTGCTGGTCGGAGCCGAGGCAGATGGGCGCGCCCGCGTCGGCGAGGCCGCGGGCGGGCCCGATGCCGTCGGCGAGGTCGCGTTCGGTGGTCGGGCACATGCAGACGCCGGTCGTGGTGGCGCCGAGCAGGCCGATGTCGTCGTCGGTGAGGTGGGTGGCGTGGACGGCGGTGCTGAGCGGGCCGAGGGCGCCGGCCTCGGCGAGGAGGCGGGCGGGCGTCACGCCGTACGCGTCGAGGCACGCGGTGTTCTCGGCGGGCTGCTCGGACAGGTGGACGTGCAGCGGCGCGCGGTGCTCCTTCGCCCAGGACGCGACGGCCCGCACCTGCTCGCGCGGCACGGCGCGGACCGAGTGGATCGCGGCGCCGACGCGGGCGTGCAACCGGCCCGCCTTGTCGGTCTGCTCGTAGAGGGTGTCGACGCGGCGGGCCCAGTTCCCGGCGGTGCCGTCGCCGAACCGCAGCTGCGGGCCCTGGAGCGGCTTGCCGATGCCGCCGGTGAGGTAGCAGGTGTCCAGTAGCGTGATCCGGATGCCCGCGTCGGCGGCGGCCGCGATCAGCGCCTCGCCCATCGCGTTCGGCGCGTCGTAGGGTGCGCCGCCGGGGCGGTGGTGCAGGTAGTGGAACTCGCCGACGCAGCTGATCCCGGCGAGCGCCATCTCCGCGAACACGGCCCTGGCCAGCGCCCGGTAGGAGTCGGGGTCGAGGCGGTCGGCGACCTTGTACATCTGCTCGCGCCATGTCCAGAACGTCCCTCTGTTCATCTGGACGCGGGAGCGGAGGGCGCGGTGGAACGCGTGCGAGTGCGCGTTCGCGAGGCCCGGCAGGGTGAGGCCGGGCAGGTGCTGGGCGTGCGGCGGGGCGGGGACCCCGCGCGCCAGGCGCGTGATCCGTTCGCCGTCGGCCTCGATGAGGACGTCGGCCGCCACCCCGTCGCCGAGCCAGGCGAACTGGGCATGCCATTGCATATCGGGTTCCCTACCCGCGGGCCAGGTCGTCCAGTACCGCCGCGAGGGCCTCGACCCCGGCGAGGCAGTCGGCGGTCTCGGCGTGCTCGGCGGGCGCGTGCGACACGCCGGTCGGGTTCCGGACGAACAGCATCGCGGCCGGTACCCGCGCGGACAGGACGCCCGCGTCGTGTCCCGCGCCGGTCGGCAGCACGGGCGCCCCGCCGAGCGTCCTGACCAGGCGGTCGCGCAGGGCCAGGTTGAAGTCGACGATCTCGGTGTAGGACTCCTCCGCGACCTCCACCGTCACCCGGTGCGGGCGGGCGGCCTCGCGTGCGGCCTTGCCGACCTCGTCCACGGTCCTGCGGACGGCGCCGTCGGCGGGCCCGCGCGCGTCGAGCCAGGCGGTGACGGACGACGCGATCGCGTTCACCCCGCCCGGGACGACGCGGACCTTCCCGACCGTCGCCACCGTCCCGTTGCGTTCGGCGGCGTCGCGGGCGGCGAGGACCATCCCGGCGAACGGGATCATCGGGTCGCGGCGGTCGGCGAGCGCGGTCGTCCCGGCGTGGTTGCCCTCGCCCGCGAACCCGAACCGCCACCGCCCGTGCGGGACGATCGAGCTCGCGACCCCGACCGGTTCGGCGAGCGCCCGCCCCTGCTCGACGTGCAGTTCGACGTAGCAGCCGACGCGCCCGAGCAGGTCGTCGTCGGGCCCGATGGCGTCCGGATCGAGCCCGGCGCCGTGCAGGACCTCGGCGAACGTACGCCCGTCCCCGTCGGTGAGCCCCCGCGCCCGGGCCGGGTCGATCGCGCCGGCCAGCAGCCGCGATCCGAGGCAGGCGACCCCGAACCGGGCGCCCTCCTCCTCGGCGAACGCGGCGATCCCGACGGGCCGCCGCAGCGCCGCGCCGCGCTCGCGCAGCAGGTCGACGGCGGCGAACGCGGACACGATCCCGAGCGGCCCGTCGAACGCGCCGCCGCCGGGCACCGAGTCGAGATGGCTGCCGGTGAGCACGGCACCGTCGCGCGTGCCGTCCCCGGGGTACCACCAGGCGATCATGTTGCCGTTGCGGTCGTGCTCCAGCGGCATCCCGCGGCGGCGCGCCTCGTCGGCGAACCAGGCGCGGCACTCCAGCTCAGGCGGAGTCCACGCGAACCGGTGGTATCCGCCGGTGGCGGCGTCGCGCCCGACGGGCAGCAGCGCCCGCCACATCTCATCGAAGCCCATCAGCCCTGCTGCATCGGGATGCGGACACCGCGCTCGGCGGCGACCTCGGCCGCGCGGTCGTAGCCGGCGTCGACGTGCCGCATGACGCCGGTGCCGGGGTCGTTGGTCAGGACGCGCTGGAGCTTCTCGCCCGCGAGGGCCGTCCCGTCGGCGACGCAGACCTGCCCGGCGTGGATCGAGCGGCCGATGCCGACGCCGCCGCCGTGGTGGATCGACACCCACGTCGCGCCGGACGAGGTGTTCAGCATGGCGTTCAGCAGCGGCCAGTCGGCGATGGCGTCCGAGCCGTCCTTCATGCCCTCGGTCTCCCGGTACGGGCTGGCGACGGAACCGCAGTCGAGGTGGTCGCGGCCGAGCACGATCGGCGCGCTGATCTCGCCGCGCGCGACGAGGTCGTTGAAGACCTCGCCGGCCTTGTCGCGCTCGCCGTAGCCGAGCCAGCAGATCCGCGACGGCAGGCCCTGGAAGTGGACCTTCTCCCCCGCCATCCGGATCCACCGGGTCAGCGGCTCGTTGTCGGGGAACAGGTCGAGGATCGCCTGGTCGGTGCGCGCGATGTCCTTCGGGTCGCCGGACAGCGCCGCCCACCGGAACGGACCCTTGCCCTCGCAGAACAGCGGCCGGATGTAGGCCGGGACGAACCCGGGGAACTCGAACGCGCGCGCGTACCCGGCGAGCTGCGCCTCGCCGCGGATCGAGTTGCCGTAGTCGAACACCTCGGCGCCCGCGTCCTGGAACCCGACCATCGCCTCGACGTGCCGCGCCATCGACGTGCGGGCCTTGGCGATGAAGCCTTCCGGGTCCTTGTCGCGCTCGGCGGCCATGTCGTCGAACGCGACACCGCTCGGCAGGTACATCAGCGGGTCGTGCGCGCTGGTCTGGTCGGTGACGATGTCGATCGGCGCGCCGCGCCGCAGCAGCTCGGGGACGAGGTCGGCGGCGTTGCCGAGCACCGCGATCGACAGCGGCCGCCGCGCCTCCCGCGCCTCCTCGGCGAGCCGGAGCGCGTCGTCCAGCGAGCCGGCCTTCACGTCGCAGTACCGGTGCTCGACGCGCCGCTCGATGCGGGACGGGTCGCACTCGATACAGATCGCGACGCCGCCGTTCATCGTGACGGCGAGCGGCTGCGCGCCGCCCATCCCGCCGAGCCCGGCGGTCAGCGTGATCGTCCCGGCGAGCGTCCCGCCGAACCGCTTCTCCGCGACGGCCGCGAACGTCTCGTAGGTGCCCTGCAGGATGCCCTGCGTGCCGATGTAGATCCACGACCCGGCGGTCATCTGGCCGAACATCGTCAGCCCGAGCGACTCCAGCCGGCGGAACTCCTCCCAGGTCGCCCACTGCGGCACCAGGTTGGAGTTGGCGATCAGCACGCGCGGCGCCCACTCGTGCGTCCGGAAGATCCCGACCGGCTTGCCCGACTGGACGAGCAGCGTCTCGTCGCCCTCCAGGTCCGCGAGGGACCGGACGATGCCGTCGAAGGCGTCCCAGCTGCGGGCCGCCCGCCCCGACCCGCCGTAGACGACGAGGTCGTCGGGGTGCTCGGCCACCTCCGGGTCGAGGTTGTTCTGGATCATCCGCAGGGCGGCCTCCTGCGGCCAGCCCTTCGCGGCGGTGAGCTTCGTGCCGCGCGGCGCGCGGACGGGACGGGGACCGGACATGTGCGGGCTCCTTAGGAGAGGGGGCCGGTGACGGATTCGGCGGCGGCGACGAGCGAGCCGTCCCGGACCAGGGCGGTCGCGGCGGCGATCTCGGGCGCGAGGTAGCGGTCCGGGCCGGGCGGCGGGACGGCCTCGCGCAGCTTCGCGACGACGGCGGCGGTCGCGGGTCCCGGACGCAGCGGGGTGCGCAGGTCCAGCGCCCGCGCGGCGGTGAGGATCTCGATCGCGATCACCTGCGTCAGGCCGTCCACGGCGCGGCGCAGCTTGCGGGCCGAGTTCCAGCCCATGGACACGTGGTCCTCCTGCATCGCCGAGCTCGGGATGGAGTCGGCGGACGCGGGAGCGGCGAGCCGCTTCAGCTCGGAGACGATCGCGGCCTGCGTGTACTGGGCGATCATGTGGCCGGAGTCGACGCCGGGGTCGTCGGCGAGGAACGCGGGCAGCCCGGACGAGCGGCCCTTGTCCAGCATCCGGTCGGTGCGCCGCTCCGACATCGACGCGACGTCCGCGGTCGGGATGGCGAGGAAGTCGAGCACGTACGCGATCGGCGCGCCGTGGAAGTTGCCGTTGGACTCGACCCGCCCGTCCGGCAGCACCACGGGGTTGTCGACGGCGGACGCCAGCTCCCGCCCCGCGACCAGCTCGGCGTGCGCGAGGGTGTCACGGGCGGCGCCGTTGACCTGCGGCGAGCAGCGCAGCGAGTAGGCGTCCTGGACGCGGGTGCAGTCCGGGCCGCGGTGCGACTCCATGATCTCCGAGTCGGCGAGCAGCGCCCGCAGGTTGGCCGCCGACGCGGCCTGCCCCGGATGCGGCCGCAGCGCCTGCAGGTCGGCGGCGAACACCCGGTCGGTGCCGAGCAGCGCCTCGACGCTCATCGCGGCGGCGACGTCGGCGGCGGTCAGCAGCTTGTGCAGGTCCCGGATGGCGAGGACGAGCATGCCGAGCATGCCGTCCGTCCCGTTCAGCAGGGCGAGGCCCTCCTTGGCGCCCAGCATGACCGGGGCGATGCCGTTCTCGGCGAGCACCTCGGCCGCGGGCCGCAGCTCGCCGGCCGCGTCCCGCACCTGCCCCTCGCCGATCAGCGCCAGCGCGACGTGCGCGAGCGGCGCGAGGTCGCCGGAGCAGCCGAGGCTGCCGTGCTCGAACACCTGCGGCGTGATCCCGGCGTTCAGCAGCGCGGCGAGCGTCCGCGCGGTGACCGGCTGGACGCCCGTCCGCCCGGTCGCGAGGGTGTGCAGGCGCAGCAGCATCAGCGCCCGGACGACCTCGCGCTCGACCTCCATCCCGGACCCGGCGGCGTGCGACCGGACGATGTTGAGCTGCAGCTGCGCCCGCATCTCCGGCGGGATGTGCCGCGTCGCGAGCGCCCCGAACCCCGTCGAGACCCCGTAGACCGGCAGCGGGCGCGACGACAGCTCCTCGATGTGCGCCCGCGACTCCCCGATCAGCGTCAGCGCCTCGTCCGTCAGCGAGACCGCCGCGCCGTCCCGCGCCACCGCCACGACCTGCTCGAACGACAGCGGATCCGGACCGACCCGAACACTCGTGTCTCCCATGACGAAACCCATACCCACGATTCCACCCGCCAGGGGGCGCCGCAGGCAGGGCCGGGCGGCCACATCCGTCTCAGATACGAGACAATGCGAGCATGAGCCAGGTCCCCGCCGCCCGCCGCGCGCTGGCGGTGCTGCGCCTGCTGGCCGCCGCGCCCGGCCCGCTGCCCGCCTCCGCGATCGCCCGCGCCCTGGACCTGCCCCGCTCCAGCACGTACCACCTGCTCACCGCGATGGCCGAGGACGGGTTCGTCACGTCCATCCCCGAGGAGCGCCGCTGGGGCCTCGGCGTCGCCGCCTTCGAGATCGGCTCCGCCTACCTGCGCCACGAACCGCTCGAACGCCTCGCGCGCCCCCTGCTGCGCCGGCTCGTCGACCGCGTCGGCGAGATCGCCCAGCTCGGCGTCCTGCACGGCGCCGAGACCCTCTACCTGCTCAAGGAGCAGCCGCCCCGGCACGCCACGCTCGTCACGGACGTCGGCGTCCGGATGCCCGCCCAGCTCACCGCGAGCGGCCTGTCCCTCCTCGCGCACCTGCCGCCCGCGCAGGTGCGCGCGCTGTTCCCGGGCCGCTTCGTGAACCGCACCGGCCGCGGCCCGGCGTCCCTGCGCGAGCTGCGCCGCGTCCTGGCCGAGGACGCGCGGCGCGGCTGGTCGTCCGAGGACGGCTACATCACCGAGGGCTTCGCCAGCATCGCGGCCTGCGCGTTCGACCACACCGGACACCCGACCGCCGCCGTCACCGTCACGTTCCGCCGCGACCGCCACCCGCCCGAGACCTGGCCCGGCCTCGCCGCCCACACCCGCACCGCCGCCAGTGCCCTGACCACCCGCCTCACCGGCCGCCCGCCCTCCTGACCCTAGGTAGATTAAGTATTTGCCTAATACCTCTAGGCAGACTAGCGTCGCGGGCATGCGACCCCTCACCGAGCGCGACATCCGCACGTCCTTCGTCAACTGCTCCAAGGGCGAGGCACGGCGGCTCGGCCTGCCCAAGGATCTCGGCGAGCGCCCCTGGGACGACCTCGACTTCCTCGGCTGGCGAGATCCCGGGGCGCCCGAGCGCGCCTACCTGGTCGCCGACCGCGGCGGCCGCCTCGTCGGGATCGCGCTGCGCGGGACGTCCGGCACGTCCCGCGGCTTCACCGCGCGCAGCCTGTGCTCGCTGTGCCTGACCACCCGGACCGGCGGCGGCGTCGCCCTGATGACCGCGCGGCGGACGGGCGAGGCGGGACGCCAGGGCAACACGGTCGGCCAGTACCTCTGCACCGACCTCGCCTGCTCGCTCTACCTGCGCGGGAAGCGGCAGGCCGCGGTGGGCGGGGACCTCGACGAGTCCCTGACCGTGGACGAGAAGGTCGCCCGCACGCGGGCCAACCTGCACGCCTTCCTCGACAAGGTGACCGCCTGAACCGGCGCGCGGGGATACCCCGGCAAGGCCGGGCGCGGCGCGCCGCCGGGCATTCATTACCATTCCGCGGACGCCCATCCCATCGGTCGTCCTTTTCCGGCCCAGCCGGGATATTCGCTGAAGCCGCGGCGAACTCTAGGGCAAGATGACTCCATGCCCGATCGCGGAATCCACGGAAAGCGGCACCGTGGCCACGGTGGGCATTTGAATGGTCACTTGCCGCGGCCGGCCGCCGGAACCGGCCCGGGCGCGCGACCAGCAGCCGCCTCCGTAGCCCAAAGGTAGAGGCCAACTCCTTAAAAGAGTCGAAGTGTCGGTTCGAGTCCGACCGGGGGCACCGCGCATCGCCGCGGTATGCGGTGATCGATCCACGATTGCCGCGTGCCGCCCGACGGTGCCGACGCGCGGCCCCGGCAGTGGCCCTCCCCGGCCACGGCTCGGTGGCGCTGGGCGCGGCGGCGGGGCAGCAGATCGAGGCACAGTTCCACCAATTCGTCGACCACACGCCGGCTTACGGATACAACGGCGTCGTCCTGCCGGGTTTCCTCGAGTACATCGGCTTCGGCGGGGTGGGCGGCGGCCATGCCGCCCACCGCGCGGCGATGCGCGCGGCTTTCGGGCAGGTCTGGCGGTACGCCCACGACATGGGCATGAAAGTGCATTTCCAGACCGCCGGACGGCCGCGGTGGCGACCGTTCACCCGTCCCGGGTGAAGACGCCCCGGCGGATTTCGAGGGGGCCGTCGGTGAGCGCGGTGATGTAGTTGATGACGCGGGTGTAGCCGTCGTCCAGGAGCATCGGCAGCGACGGGCCGGCAGGCGGGCCGTCGGCGAAGGTCTTGTCGATCCAGGTCCGGACCCAGGGCGTCTCATCGGTCCATTCGACGGTGGTGAAGCCGGCCCGCTCGATCGAGGCGTGCAGCGCGCCGGCGGGGACGACGAAGCTGTCGGTGCCGTCGAGCGACCACGGCATCGGCCAGGTCAGGTCCGGCGGGCCGCAGGCCTCCCAGACGGCCAGGCGCGCGCCCGGCGCGAGGCAGCGGGCGATGCGGGAGAACCAGGCCGACTTGTCGTCGACGTTCATCTGGACGTGCATGGTGATCGCCGCCTGGAACGGCCGTTCGGGGGTGAACGCGGCGATGTCGCAGGTCTCGAAGCGGACGAGGCCGTCCAGCCCGGACCCGGCGGTCAGCGCGCGGGCGGCGGTGACGTAGGCCGGGGTGATGTCGATGCCGGTGACCCGGTTGCCGGTGCGGCGGGCGATCTGCCGGGCCGGGCCGCCGAATCCCGACCCGACGTCCAGGACGGTGCCGCGCTCGGCGAGGGCGAGGCCGCCGATGAGCAGGTCGACCGCTTCGGCGCCGCCGATGTGGAACTGGTCGAGGTCGCCCGGTGTGCCGGGATGCTCGCGCAGGAGGCGGTCGATGGTCCGGTCGATGCCGGTCTCGTCGTAGGTCATCGCGTCAGTTTAGTTTTTAAACTAGCTGGTTTCTATAGTAAACCGCAGTGGGCTAGGCTCGGCGGGTGCGAAGCTATGGCCAGTACTGCTCGATCGCCCGCGCCCTCGACGTCGTCGGCGACCGCTGGACGCTGCTGATCGTCCGGGAGCTGCTCCTGCGGGGGCCGTCCCGGTTCACCGACGTGAAGAACGGGCTGCCCGGCGTCGCGACCAACCTCCTGTCGACCCGCCTCAAGGAGCTCGAAGACGCCGGGCTGGTCGGCCGCGAGGACGCCCCGCCGCCCGTCGCCACCGTCCTGTACGCACTGACCGACGACGGGCTGGCGCTTGAGCCGGTGTTGAAGGCGCTCGGGCTGTGGGGGCTGCGGCTCATGGACGCGGAACGCCCGGACGACGCGTTCCAGGCGCGCTGGCTCGCCTACGCTCCCGCCTGGTTCGCCGCCGACGCCGATCCCGGCGCGCCGCCGGCGGTCGTCCAGCTGATCGCGTCGGGCGAGGAGGCCGTCATCGAGGTCGGCGGAGGGGAGGTCCGCGCCCGCACCGGGCGCGCCACCGACCCCGATCTCGTCCTGGAGGGACCACCCCACGCCGTCCTCGGGCTGCTCACCGGCGTGATCGGCATCGACGACGCCGTCGGGCTCGGGTTGACCGCCGAGGGCCGGCGCGAGGTGCTCGCCCGCCTCCGGCCCGCCGGCGGCGGCTGAATCAGGAGAGGCGGAAGCGCGACACGAAGTTCCAGATGACGGCGTTGGCGTCGATGTCCTGGGTGGTGCCGCCGAGCAGCGGCCCGAGGTACGGCGTGCCGCCGGGCCAGTTATGGCCGCCGCCCTTGATCTGGTAGAGGATCACCGGCGCGGCGGCGGGGCAGCCGTCGTAGGCGTGCTTGATGACGGTCGTGCCGTCGTCGGGGTGGGTGTCAGGCAGGCTCGTGTCGGTCGTCGTGGTTCCGCAGCCGTTGTTGCGGGCCCAGAACGGCGCGGCGGCCGTCGCGGTCGCGTACGGGACGATCGGGTCGGCGTCGCCGTGGATCATCAGGACGGGCACGGCGCGGCCGGGATGGCAGGCGGCCTGGTCCTGGAGCTGGCCGGAGACCGGCGCGTAGGCGGCGAACCGCTTGTTCTCGCAGGCCAGCTTGCTGGTGAAGAATCCGCCGTTGCTCATGCCGGAGGCGTAGAGGCGGCGCGGGTCGGCGTTGAAGCGGTGGACGAGGACGTCCTGGAGCGCGGACACGAAGCCGGGGTCGTCGACGTCGGCGCCCGGCTGGCCGCCGGCGACGCCCTGCCAGCCGGTGCCGTAGTGCTCCGGTGTGATCATGATGAAGCCGCGGGTCCGGGCGTAGTCGGCCATGTGCCCGTAGAACTCGGCGAACAGCGGCGTCTCGAACAGCCCTGGGAAGTGGAACAGGGCCGGGAGGGGCCGGCCGTCGTAGCCGTCGGGCAGCCGGAGGATCGCCACCCGCTGCTGCCCCGCGTGGACGAGGTGGATCGCGTGGTCGCCCGGGTCGGGGTGGCGGTCCTGGACGGTGAAGCCGACCGTCCGGGTGCTCGTCCGGCCGTCGGCCTCCACGGTCCCCTGGCCCTGCCAGGTCACCGTGCCGTCCGAGGGCGTCCGCACGCCGCTGACGACGGTCGCGGAGATCCGCACTCCGGCGTCATCGAGGCCGAAGGTCCCCGACAGGCCCGCGAGGGTGCGGGTCAGCGCGAACCGGACGGTCGCCGTCCCGCCCTTCGCCCCGCGCAGCGTCCCCTGCCCCTGGACCTTGTTGGTGTTGTAGTCGGGCGTGGCCTCGGTGACGGTGATCCCGCCGGAGCGCAGGTCGCCGTCGAGCCGGTAGGCGGGCGCGCCGTCCACGGTGACGGTGATCCGGTCCGGGCGGAGGGCGTCGGCCCGCGCGGACGGCGCCGGCGCGACCGCCGGGGCCGCCGTCGCGGTGCAGGTCAGCGCCACTGCCGCAGCGAGGCGCCACCGGGCGGGGAGGGGATGCGGGTGCATGGGGCCGTCCTTCCTGCGGGCGTCCCCCCTGCGCCGCGGCGTGCCGCCGGGCCCGCGGCCCGGCCGTGTCGAGCCGAGCCTAGGTTCGCCCGCCGGGCGGCCGCTGCTCACGGAATGGAGACTGCGCCCCCTCCGATTGCGCACTCAGTGACAAAACCCGGTGCGCCTCGGGCCGTGCTGCGGGGCACCGCGAACCGCCGGCCGGCCGCCGGCGCCGCCGGCCCGGGGCCGGGCGGCGCGGCGGCACGGGGGCGGCCTGGGCTACCAGCGGTACCAGCGGCCGCGGCGGCCGGACGGGCCGGTGCCGCGGGCGACGAAGCCCAGCAGCCACACGATCAGGACGATCGCGGCGATGATCCAGAGCACCTTCAGGGTGAAGCCGATCCCGAACAGGAGCAGCGCGAGGAGCAGGACGAGAATCATGAGCCAGGGCATCGGGGGGTCCTCCTTGTCGAACGTGTCGGCGATGGATGTCCCCAAAGAAGAGCCTTTGACTCTTGACAAGCATCACGTTTTATCGAGGTGCGGCCGCCCGTCCAGCGCGACGGTGCGGCCCTCGTCGGCCGCGAGCACCTCGCCGCCGAACTCGGCGCGGGCGGCGGCCACCGCGGCGGCGCGGTCGTTGCCCGGCCAGAAATGGGTGAGCATCAGCCGCCGGGCGCCCGCCTGCCGCGCCCACCGGCCGGCCTCGGCGGAGGTCATCAGGTTCCGGACGGCGGCGTCCGTCTCGCCGGGACGGTCGGTCGCCTCGACGATGAACAGGTCGGCGTCGCGGCCGAGGTCGGCCAGCCGGGGGTCGGGGCCGGTGTCGCCGGAGTAGGCCAGCACGGTCCCGCCGGCCTCCAGGCGGACGCCCGCGTTCGGCACGAAGTGCGGGAGCGGCAGGCCCGTCAGCCGGAACGGGCCCACCTGATGGGTGCCCGGGAGCGGCCGCACGTCGAAGACCGCGCGCAGGTCGACGTCGGGTTCGAGGCCGGCGAGCCGGTCGAGGACGCCGGGCGGGCAGTACAGCGGGAGGCGGGGCGCGCCGGGGCTCCCGTAGAACCGCAGCCGGAACAGCCCGTGCAGGTCGACGCAGTGATCGGGATGCTCGTGGGTGATGACGACGGCGTCGGGGGCGCCGTCCGGCCAGTGCGCGAGGAGGCGCGGCAGCGTCGCGTAGCCGAGGTCGAGGACGAGGCGGTGGCCGTCCCAGTCCACCGCGAAGCCGCTGCAGGCCCGGCCCGGTTCCGGGAAGGCGCCGCAGCCGCCGAGGACGGTGATCTGTCTCATCCGCCCCAGCATGCCAGGGACGCGGAAGCCCGCCGCGGCGGGCGCGGCGGGCTCCAGGGCGGGTCGGGCCAGGCCCTCGGGGGCGGGTCGGGCCAGGCCCTCGGGGGCGGGTCGGACCAGGCCCTCGGGGCGGGCCAAGCCAGGCCCTCCGGGCGGGTCAGACCAGGCCGGCCTTGCTGAGCCAGTCCTTGGCGACCTTCTCCTGGTCGTCCTTGTCGATCGCGATCCGCTTCATCATGTCCAGGAGGTCCTGGGTGGTGAGCTTGGCGGAGACGGCGTTCAGCGCCGCCACCGCGGTCGGGTTCACCGCGGACTTGTTGACCAGCGGCGTCACGTTCTGCGCGCTGAAGACGTGCTGCGGGTCCTCCAGGACGACGAGCTTCTTCTGCACGATGGTCGGGTCGGTGGTGAACAGGTCGGCGGCCTGCACCTTGTTCTCGGTGAGCAGCTTGACCAGGGTGGCCTGCGCGCCCGCGTCGAACGGCTGGAACTTCTTGAAGTCCAGCCCGTACACCTTCTTCAGGCCGACGAGGCCCTGCTGGCGCGTCTTGAACTCCGACGGGCCGGCGATGGTGAGCTGGTTCGCGACCGGCTTGAGGTCGGCGATGCTCTTCAGGTGGTACTTCGACGCCGTCTGCGGGTTGACGGTGACGGAGTCCTTGTCCTCGGCCTGCGCGGAGTTCAGGACCTCCACCGACGGCGGCAGCTTGGCCTTGAGGGCGGCGTTGACCTCGTCGGTGGTGGCCGCGGTGCTGGTCTTGTCGACCGAGGTGGTGAGCAGGGCGCCGTTGTACTCCGGCATCACCCCGATGCCGCCCTTCACGACCTGGTCGTAGTAGATCTCGCGGGCGCCGATGTTGAACTTCCGGTTGACCTTGAGGCCCTTGGCCTCCAGCGCCTGCGCGTAGATCTCGCCGATCAGGCCGCTCTCGGGGAAGTTGGCGCCGCCGACGGTGATGGTGCCCTTGGCGGCGCCGCCGCCGGACAGCGGGTTCTTGTCGTCGCCGCCTCCACCGCCGCCGCAGGCGGACAGCGTCAGGGCGGCCACGAGGCCGACGGCCGCGCCACGGATGATGTGCTTCATGGTGGGTTTCCTTCTGTTGGAAAGGGTCAGGAGGAACGGGCGGTGCCGAGCAGGCCCGGCGAGACGACGAGGCGGCGCAGCGCCGCGAACACGACCTGGACGATCAGCGCGAGCAGCACCACCAGCACCGTCCCCCCGACGACGAGCTGGTAGTCGTTGCGGGCCAGCCCGTCGATGATGTAGCGGCCGAGGCCCCCGAAGCCGGGGTAGGCGACGATGGTCGCGGTCGCCACCACCTGGATCGCGGACGTGCGCAGTCCGAGCAGGATCAGCGGCAGCGCCATCGGCACCTCGGCGCGCCACAGCACGCCCCAGCCGGTCATGCCCATGCCGCTGGCGGCGTCCTTGGCGTCGGCGTCGACGCCGCGCAGGCCCTCGTAGGTGTTGACGAGGATCGGCGGGACGGCGAGGGCGACGAGCGCGATCAGCGCGGCCGTGATGCTGTAGTGGACGAGGACGACGTACACCACCAGGCCGAACGTCGGGATCGCGCGGGCCAGGTTCGCGACGCTGACCACCGCGAAGCCGCCGCGCCCGGTGTGCCCGACGAGCAGGCCGAGGGCCAGCCCGATCACGGCGGCGCAGGCGAGCGACACGCCGCTGTAGATCACGTGCTGGAGGAGCCGGTGCGGGATGCCGTCCTCGCCGTGCCACTGCGCGGACGCGGTCAGCCACGTCCAGCAGAGCCGGATCTGGTTCCAGACGTCGTTCACGAAGCCCTCCTGCGCGCTCGCGACCACGGGGTGAGCAGCCGCTGGACGATCACGAGGACCGCGTCGGTGGCCAGCGCCAGCAGGACGATCAGCACGGACGCCGCGAGGATCTGGGTCTGGAACTGCAGCTGGGAGCCGCGGATGATGTCGTAGCCGAGCCCGCCCTGGCCGATCAGCTGGCCGATCGCGACGAGGCTGATCGACGACACCGCGGCGACCCGGACGCCGGCGATGACGACGGGCACCGCGATCGGCAGCTCGACCTGGACGAGCCGGCGCAGCGTGCCGAACCCCATCGCGGTGGCGGCCTGCCGGACCGGTTCGGAGACCGAGCCGAGGCCGTCCACCACGTTCGGGATCAGCACCGACAGGCTGTAGAGGGTCAGCGGGATCATCACCGTGGACGCGCTCAGCCCGGTGTACTGGATGAACAGCATGAACAAGGCCAGCGACGGGATCGCGTAGAGCACGTTCGACACGGTCAGGACCGGCGCGTACAGCCACTGCCAGCGGCGGCACGCGAGCCCGGCGGGCAGCGAGATGAGCAGCCCGAACAGCACCGGCAGCAGCGCGAGCCGGATGTGGATGAGGGCGTGGTCGCCGAGCGTGCCGGTGTGGTCGCCGATCCAGCCCCAGTCGATGTCCATCAGTCGCCGGCACCGCCCTTCACGGGCGCGTCGGCGGGCTCCGGCGCGTCGGCGGGCTCGGCCGCGGTGCTGTCGCCGGCGCTGTCGGCGGCGGCGCGGTCGGCGAGGCCGTGGGTGGGGACGGCGAGCAGGTCGGCGCCGCCCGCGGTGCCGACCACCGCGCCCGTCTCGTCGACCCCGACCGCGAGGCCCGCCGGGGACAGGACGGCGGCGTCCAGCGCGACGCGGACCGAGTCGGCGCCGGCGCGGAAGGTGGCGCCCACCGGGACGAGCCGCGCCTCGGCCAGCGGGCCGGTCTCGTCGGCGGGCCGGGCCCAGCCGAGGGGCCTGCGGTCCTCGTCGACGACGAGGACCCAGTCCAGCCCGGCGGCGTCCGCCGCGTCCGCGGACCCCGCGAAGACCGCGTCGTCGCTCAGCCTCAGCCCGCCCGTCTCGGCGAAGCCGAGGGTGCGGATGCCGCGGTTCTGCCCGATGAACCCGGCGACGAACTCGTCGGCGGGGTGGGCGAGGAGGTCCTCGGGGGCGTCGACCTGGACGAGCCTCCCGCCCGTCTGGAACACCGCGACGCGGTCGCCGAGCTTGATCGCCTCGTCGATGTCGTGGGTGACGAACACGATGGTCTTGTGCAGCTCGGCCTGCAGGCGCAGGAACTCGTCCTGCAGCTCGGCGCGGACCACCGGGTCGACGGCGCTGAACGGCTCGTCCATCAGCATGATCGGCGGGTCGGCGGCGAGCGCGCGGGCGACGCCGACGCGCTGCTGCTGGCCGCCGGACAGCTGGAACGGGTAGCGGCGGGCCATCGACGGGTCGAGGCCGACCCGCTCCATCAGCTCGTGCGCGGCGGCGCGGGCCTTCTTCTTGTTCCAGCGCAGCAGGTACGGGACGGTGGCGATGTTGTCCTCGATGGTGCGGTGCGGGAACAGGCCGGCGTGCTGGATGACGTAGCCGATGCCGCGCCGCAGCTCGGCGGGCCTGCGCTCGCGGACGTCGCCGCCGTCGATGAGCACCCGCCCGGCGGTGGGCTCGACCATCCGGTTGATGGTGCGCAGCGCGGTGGTCTTGCCGCCGCCCGAGGTGCCGACGAACACGGTGATGCGCCCGGTGGGGCATTCCAGGCTGACGTCGTCCAGGGCGACGGTGCCGTCCGGGTAGCGCTTGGTCACGCCCTCAAAGGTGATCAAACGATTCACGTCCTCGTTGGGCGTCGCAACGCCGATGATCGACTTCGGCCTTCTCCCCAACCGTAACCAATGTGTACCGTCTCGTCAGAGTCCCGCCTTGTCCGGAACGTCGGTTCTTGAGGATAACTACCTGAAATTAGGGGAAAGTAGCGTAGGCCCGTGGAGAACAGCCGAATCGTTATCGACGGGACCTCGCTCACCTGCTCCCAGGTGGTGCTCGCGGCCCGCGAGGATGTGACGGTCACCATAGATTCCGGCGGGGTGGAGCGCGCCCGCGCGGCCTGGCGGGTGGCCCGCGAGGTCGCCGGCTCCCAGCCGGTCTACGGGCGGACGACCGGCGTCGGCGCCAACCGCGTCGTGGACGTCGAATGGGAGGACGCCGACGCGCACGGGCTGCGGCTGCTGCGCAGCCACGCGGCCGGGGCGGGGCCGCTGGTCGCCCCGGAGATCGTCCGCGCGATGCTGACCGTCCGGCTGAACCAGATCGCGGCGGGCGGCTCGGGCGTCGAACCTGGAGCGCTCCAAGCGCTGGCGGACGTCCTCAACCTGGGCCTTCTCCCGCCCGTCCCGGTGTACGGGGCGATCGGCACCGGCGACCTGACGGCGCTGGCGTCGACCGCGCTGTGCCTGCTCGGCGAGCGGTCCTGGCTGGCCGGGCCGGACGGGGCGCCCGAGCGCGGCCCCGGCTACCGGCTCCAGTCCGCCGACGCGCTCGCCTTCATCAGCTCCAACGCCGCGACGCTCGGGGAGTCGGCGCTCGCCGTCGCCGACCTGCGGCGGATGCTGCGCGCCTCGACGGTCGTGGCCGCGCTGTCGCACTTCGCCGTCCGGGCGTCGGAGGAGCCGTACGCGCCGCCCGTGCAGGACGCGTGCCCCCACCCCGGCCAGCGCGAGGCCGCCGACGCGATGCGCACCCTGCTCGCCTTCGACCGGCCCGCCCCGATGCGGATCCAGGACCCGTACGGCTACCGGGCGTTCCCGCAGGTCCACGGCCCGGCGCTGGAGGCCGGGGCCTATGCCGAGCAGGTCGTCACCCGGGAGATCAACGCGGCCGCCGAGAACCCCCTCGTGGACGTCGCCGGGCGGACGGTCTGGCACAACGGCAACTTCCACACCGCCTACGTCGGCCTCGCGCTCGACGCGGCCCGCGCCGCCCTGTTCCAGACGATGGCCCTGGCCGCCGCGCGGCTCGGCACGCTCGCCGAGCCGTCGTTCACCGGCCTCTACCCGTTCCAGGGCGCCACGGAGGCGTCCTCCGGGATCATGATCCTGGAGTACGTGGCGCACTCGTGCCTCGCCGACGTGCGCCGGCTCGCCACTCCCGCCGCGCTCGGCAGCGCCGTGCTGTCGCGCGGCGTCGAGGAGCACGCGGGCTTCTCCACCCAGTCGGCCCGCGCGACCACCGACGCCGTCGCCGCCTACCGGCTCGGCCTCGGCTGCGAGCTCGTCGCGGCCGTCCGGGCCCTGCGGATGCAGGGGCGCGCCCCGTCCGGCGGGCCGCTGCGGTCGGCGTTCGACCTGGCCGAGGCCGTCCTCGACCCGCGCGTGGAGGACCGCCCCCTGGACACCGACATCGCCGTGGCCGCCGACCTCCTCCCCCGCCTCGCGCTCCTGTATCCCTGATTTCCACAAGCCCGGCCCAAGGGGCTCAGGAGTGGGGGCCGCCGGTGGAGGTGCGGACGCGGAGCGACGGCTCGCGCACCACGCGGCGCTTGCGCGGCTTGCCGTCGATGACGTCGACGATCAGCCGGACGGCCGCGTGCACGATGCCGTCGATGTCCCAGTCGACGGACGTCAGCGGCGGGGTGAGCAGGGCCGACATCGGATGATTGTCGTAGCCGCAGACCGCGATGTCGCCGGGGACCTCCAGGCCCAGCTCGCGGGTCGCGGCGTACACGCCGTAGGCGATGGAGTCGGCGAAGCAGAACACCGCCGTCGGCCGGTCGGGGCCGCCGAGCACGCGCAGCGCGACCTCGGTGGACTCGGCGAGCGACTGCGGCACCACGACCACGCCGACGCGCAGCCCGAGCCGTTCGGCCTCGGCGTTGACGTGCACGTCGGCCGGGCGGTCGGGGGTGCTCGCGCCGGTGGAGGTGAACACGGTGACGCGCTCGTGGCCGAGCTCGCGCAGGTGCTCCAGGGCGAGCGTGACGCCGCGCCGGTTGTCGAACACGACCTCGCCCTGCGACCGGCCGCCGTGCAGGGCGTCGCCGATCGACACGACCGGGACCGTCTCCGACAGCTCGGCCCAGAACGGCGCGGCCGGGTCGAGCGGCTGCACGATCAGCCCGTCCACCCGCTGGTCGCGCAGCCGGCGGGCGAGCGCCAGCTCCCGCTCCGGGTCGCCGCCCGCGTCGACGATCAGCGCGTAGCGGTCGCGGGCGAGCAGCGCCCGGCCGATGCCGGTGGCGAGGGACTGCTGCCAGTAGTCCTCCAGCGACCCGCACAGCAGCCCGACCTGGTCGGTGCGGCCGCTGGCCAGCGCGCGGGCGATGGGGTGCGCCTCGTACCCGAGCTCCTCGGCCGCCGCCCGGACCCGCTCCTGGGTCTCCTCGGAGGTCTGGATGCCGCGCAGCGCGTACGAGACGGCGGCGGGCGACAGGCCGGTCGCCTGGGCCACTTCACGGATGGTCGCGCGCTTGCGCCTCTCCGACATCTCTCCAACCCTAGACGGCCCCGCTGACAGAACGGGGGATTCCACTTGACGGGACGGTTGCTGAACCGTTTCACTGAAACGGTTAACTGATGCGGTTCAGTCGTCGTCTGCGCTGCTCACCGCGTCGGCCCGTCCCGTCATGGAAAGGAAGGAGCGCACCGTGTCCCACGATGTCCTGCCCCGCACCCCCGGCTTCGCGGACCTGCCCGCCCGCACCCTCGGCAAGCGCGAGCTGCGCGCGCTCGTGGACGACCTCGCGGAGCGGCCGGAGCTGTGGCGGCAGCACGTCGCGTTCCCGGGCGGCGGCCACCGGCACTACGCCTCGCTCCACCGGGACGAGCACGTGGACGTGTGGCTGCTGTGCTGGACGCCGGACGACGACACCGGCTGGCACGACCACGACGTGTCCTCGGGCGCGGTCCGCGTCGTCAGCGGCGCCATCGAGGAGAGCAACCCGCGGATCGGCGGCGCGCACGCCAGCACGGTCGTCGCCGAGGGCGGCTCGTTCTGCTTCGGCCCGGACCACATCCACCGGCTCACCGGGGTGGCCGACGCGAGCGTCTCCATCCACGCGTACTCGCCGCCGCTGTGGCGGATGGGCCAGTACTCCATCGACGATTCCGGCGTGATGCGCCGCCTGTCCGTCAGCTACGCCGACGAACTACGCCCCCAGGACTCCCCCGCCTGACACGGACTTCGAACATCACCCGAGCAGCGACCTCAGCCACCACGCGAGCGCGCTATCTGACCGGCGGGGCGAAGCCGAAGGCGAGCCCCGCCGGGAAGCTCGCGAAGCGAGGCCGCGCTCGCCCAAGCAAGGTCAGCGTGCGAGCCGCCAGGCGAGCACGCTGGGCCTGGCTTGCATAAATTGGGCCTGGCTTGCATAAATACTGCCTCCGGCGGGTCCGACCGGGGGAGACGGGCCCGCCGGAGGAGGGTGGCCGTCCGATGCCCGCTCACATCGGGCGGCCACCCACATGTCCCTCAGCGCGGCGCGGTCCGGAAACGTCACACCTCCGGCGCGGCCGTTTTCGGGGGTGCCGCGAGGCGGCGGTCGATCCAGCGGTCCGTCAGGGCGCAGACCGCGATGGCGACGGCGAAGCAGAGGGCGGCGGCGCGGAGGACGCCGGCTTCGTAGTAGGTGTCGGTGACCAGGAGGACGGCGGCGGCGCCGGCCGCTCCCCCGGCGAGCAGCGCGGCGGCGATCTGGGCGGCCCAGAGCATCGTCCGGCGCGGTCCGGCGCCGGCGAGTCCTTCGCGGAGTGCGTGGACGGCACCTGCCGCGCAGATGAGCAGGCCGGCGATGCCCGCGATGAGCGGTGTCCCGAAGTTCACGCCGTAGCGGACGGCCAGTGCCGGGATGAAGAAGAGGGCGAGCGCCCAGCGCAGCCCGGTGCCGATGGAGGTCAGGGCGAGTCCCGGTTCGCCGCGCTGGGGCGTCCGGGCGGCCCGCCAGCGGGCCGCGACGAGGATCGCCGCCGTGACGAGGGCGCCTGGGAGGCGTCCAGCGAGATGCCCGAGGTTGTAGAGGAGGGCCGTGTCGTAGACGGTCAGGACCAGTTGGCCCAGTGCCCACACCGAGATGGCGAACAGGAGCATCTGCGGGAACGACGAGATCGTGGGCGCGTCGGTGTCCTGCCGGGCGAGCCATTGGACGAGCAACGGCGTCACCAGGCCGGTGCACGCGCGGATGACGATGTCGTCCACCGTGTAAGGGGTGTGCAGGACCCACTCCACGACGCAGAAGGAAAAGGTGTAGGAGAGGGACGCGGCCCACACCATCCATGACATGGCGACGCGCCTGTACAGGCCGCGATCCAGCCACCGCAGCACGGTTACGAAGGAGAGCAGCCCGAAGGGCAACTCCAGGGACGCGGGTACGCGCAGCAGGCAGGGTGCGAGCAGCCCCGGTTCAGGGAAGTGCGCGGCGAACGCGCGCATGGACGAGCCGTCCGCCAGCGCGAACCAGCCCGCCGGTACGTAGTGCGCTATGAACGACGCGTCCCCGTCGTGGACGCGCAAGACGTACACGGTGAAGAGCACCTGGTTGATGTAGACGAGCGCTACGACCAGAGCGAGGAACGCTTCTGGACGGGCCCAGACGCGTCCGGCGGTCCCGCCGGCATTGGCCTGCCGTACGAAGCGCGGTACAAACGCCAGGCTCACCACCGTCGAAGCCACCGCCGCGGCGTCCACCCCTATGGCCATGACCGACAAACATAAGGCCGCCGGGGCGGGACGGTCAGCGGGTGGCGAGTTCCGGCTCCGCCTCGGGGGCGCGCGGGGCGGGCACGTCTTCGACAGTCGCGTCCGCTGCGGGCGGGTCCCCGGCAGGAGGCCGCTTCATAGCGCGCATCGGCTCCAGCGACGCCAGCAGCCGGGCCCGCATCCACGCCGCGCCGGGCCGTTCCACCAGGCGATGCACCGCGTAGGCGAGCGCCAGGGACGCCGCGATGACGGCGGCGAGCGCGGCCCACCGGTTCATCCCCGGGTACAGCGCGTCCAGCAGCGGCAGCGCGAGCTGCGAATGGACGAGGTATAGCGGGTACGTCAGCGCCCCGAGGACGGTCAGGCCGCGCCACCGCACCCAGCCCAGGCGGCCCGTCGCGACGAGGATCATCACCAGGAAGATGCCGGTGACGGCGGCCGCGACGGGCAGGTGGGCGGAGCCCTTGAACGCGCCGTCCGCGCGCCAGCCGCCCCAGTGCAGCGCCAGCAGGTAGGACGCCGCGACGTATCCCCAGAGCAGCAGCGTCGGACCGAACCGGTGGATCATGTACAGGGCCATCCCGGCGATGAAGTACGGGCTCCACGTCGGCACCAGCATGATCTGCAGGAACCTGCTGCCGGCCTCGTCGGCGAAGACGCCGCCGAACATCCACGCCGCCATGAAGACCAGGCACGACCGGTACGTGATGCCGATCCCGGCGAGGACCGCCACCAGGACGTAGAAGTGCATCTCCACCCAGAGCGTCCAGTAGACGGCGTCGACGTTCTGGATGCCGAGGCCGCCCTGGAGCATCGTCAGGTTCGGCACGACGAGCCCCGGAACGCCGTGCCCCTGCCGGAACACCGCGTACACGACGGCGCCGAGCAGCACGCTCGCCCAGTACGCCGGCATCAGCCGCACCAGGCGCGAGATGCCGAACTCGCCCGGCGAGCGGCCCCACGCGCTCATGAGGATCACGAAGCCGCTGATGACGAAGAACAGGTCGACGCCGAGGTAGCCGTACCGGGTGACCGCGCCCAGCGCGGGGAAGACGTCCCGCGCGCGCTCCGGCCACGGCCCCGCGCCGCCGAAGCCGGTGAAGTGGTACAGCACGACGGCGGTCGCCGCCAGGAAGCGGAGCAGGTCGAGTTCGCGGAGCCGCGGGCGTCGGGGGGTCACCGCGGAACCCTCTCGGGGACGGGTTGCGCGGCGCGGGACGCGGCGTGAGGACCCGGTGAACGGCGGGTGTAGCCGGGGATGGCCCGCCGCGCCGGGCCGCCCCGGGATCACCCGGGAAGGAGGGGCGGGGGGTTTCGCGCGACGGGCGCGTGGGGCGGGAGGGGATCAGTAAGATACCGGTGCATTCTCACCCGACTATTGGTGGTCCTCCATGACATCTCGCCGCGCCCGACGCGGCGCGGCGACCCTACTGCTGTGCCTCGGCCTGCTCGGCCTGCCCCTGCTGGCCGGCTGCGGCGGCACCGGCGGGACCGGCCCGCGGACGGCCCGGGCGGACGGCCCGCCCGCGAAGAAGCCGGTCCCGCGGCCGTCGGTGGTGTTCTTCCTCGGCGACAGCTACACGGTCGGGGACCGCGGCGTCCAGCCCGAGACGACGTACGCGTCGGCGACCGGGCGGCTGCTGGGCTGGCAGGTCATCGTGGCGGGACGGGCCGGCACCGGCTTCGTGAAGACGGTCGCCGGGCAGGCGTTCCTGCAGCTGTTCGAGAGCCAGCTCGGCTGGCGGCCCGCGCCCGACCTGCTGATCGTCTCGGGCGGGCACAACGACTGGCGGGTCCCGCCGCCGCGCGTCGCGGCGGCGGCGCGCGCGCTGCTCGAACGGGCGCGGCAGCGGTGGCCCGGCACGCATCTCGTGCTGATGGGGCCGCTGTGGGGCAACGACACCCCGCCGCCCAACGAGCTGGGCGTCCGCAACGCGCTCCGGAACCTCGCGACGCAGATGGCGGTCCCGTTCGTCGACCCGCTCGCGGAGCGGTGGATCACCGGGAACCGGCTGACCCGCCGGGGCAACGCGCCGCAGTACATCAAGCGGGACGGGACGCACCCGGACGAGGCGGGCCACCGCTACGTGGCGACCCGCCTCGCCGCCGACATCAAGCGCCTGGGCCTGGCCCACGCACTGCGCCGTCCCGCCTGACCGCGCCGGGTCAGGGGCGGGCGGGGCGGGCCAGGCTGAGGGAGAAGTCGCCGGCCTCGTCGGTCCAGAACTCGGCCAGTTCCATGCCGGCGGCCCCCAGCTCCGACGCGAGGCGCTCGCGGCGGAACTTCGCGGAGATCTCGGTGCGCATCTCCTCGCCCGCCGCGAAGTGGACGTCCAGGTCGAGGCCGCCGACGCGGACGTCCTGGTCGCGGGTGGAGCGCAGCCGCATCTCGATCCACTCGTCGGTGCCGTCCCAGACGGCGACGTGCTCGAACGCGTCGGGGTCGAAGTCGGCGTCCAGTTCCCGGTTGATCACCGACAGCACGTTCTTGTTGAACTCGGCGGTGACGCCGGCCGCGTCGTCGTAGGCGCGGACGAGGCGTCCGGGGTCCTTGACGAGGTCGGCGCCGAGCAGCAGGAAGTCGCCGTCGTCCATGGTGGCGCGCAGCCCGCCGAGGAAGCCGATGCGGGCGGCGGGCGGCATGTTGCCGATCGTCCCGCCGAGGAAGGCGATCAGCCGGCGCTCCCCGGCGGGCAGCAGGTGCAGGTGCTGCTCGTAGTCGGCGACGACGGTCCGGACGGTGAGGCCGGGATGGTCGGCGGCGATCCCGGCGGCGGCCTCCTCCAGGAAGTCGCCGCTGACGTCGACGGGGACGTAGGCGCGCAGCGTCCCGGCGAGCGCGCCGAGCAGCAGCCGGGTCTTCTCCCCCGACCCGGCGCCCAGCTCCAGCAGGGTGCGGGCGCCGGTGATCGCGGCGATCTCGGGGGCGCGGTCGGTGAGGATCTCGCGCTCGCGGCGGGTCGGGTAGTACTCCTCCAGCTTGGTGATCTCCTCGAAGAGCGCGCTGCCGCGCTCGTCGTAGAACCACTTGGGCGGCAGGGTCTTCGGCGTGCCGGCGAGCCCCTCCCGGACGTCCTGTCGGAGCGTCTTGGCAAGGTCGTCGGCGGTCAGGAACCGGTCCACGTGGTCCTCCTACAGCGGGTCTATGCGGACGCCGGACCGCGGTCCGGCGGTGACGAGCGAGCGGTCCGGGACGGGCCGCCAGCCGGGCCGGTCGTCCAGCGGTTCGGAGACGATCCGGATCGCGTCCGCGTCCTCGCGGACGAACAGGGAGTCGCCCCAGGTGGTGGCGGCGAGGGCCGTCCCGTCGGAGGCGAGCAGGTTGTAGCGGCCGCCGGTGAGGCCGGTGACGGCCGCGACGACGGCGGCGAGGCCCTCGCCGAGGGACGCGCCGTCGCGCCAGTGCCGGACGGCGATGGCGAACAGCGGCGCGGAGTCGAGCGGGGCGCGGGCGTCCGGGACCCCGGCGAGGTCGCCGGCGAGCTCGCGGAGCTTGGCCTCGACGCCGGCGAAGCCCTCGACCTTGCCGTTGTGGCTGAACAGCCAGGTGCCCTCGCGGAACGGCTGGGCGCACGACTCGTCGACCGGGAACCCGACGGTCGCCGAGCGGATCGCGGCGACGGCGCAGGACGCGCGGACGGCGCCGGCGATCTCGCGGAACGACTGGTCGGTCCAGAGCGGCTGGGCCCGGCGGAACCGGACCGCGGCGCCGTCGGCGTACCAGCCGGCGCCGTACCCGTCGGCGTTCAGCAGGTTCCCTTGCGTCATGCGCGGCGCGTACGCCTGGTGCTCAAGGGAGTACTCCCCCTCGTAGATGAGCGAGTGCAGGGTCCTCTCGGGACCGAGGTAACCGAGATGACGGCACACTCAGGACTCACCCGCCTGTGCCCTGTGGAGGGACGACCCCCCACGCCCCCCGGCAACCGCGGAACGCGCGCAGCGGAACCCAGAGAAGATCTGCCGCCGGATCGGGTAGTCCCAGTTGCGGAACGAGCCGCGTATGGCGAGCGGGTGCGTCGCCCATGAGCCGCCCCGCAGGACCTTGTAGTCAGGGCCGAAGAACACTTCGGAGTACTCCTTGTAGGGGAACGAGCGGAACCCCGGGTAGCCGTGGAAGTCCGACGACGTCCACTCCCACACGTCGCCGATGAGCTGCCGGACCCCGTAGGCCGACGCACCGGACGCGTAGGAACCGGCGTCGGACGGGCGCAGCAGCCGCTGGCCGAGGTTGGCGCGGCCCTCCTCGTAGACGTCGCCCCAAGGGAACTTCCGGGACCGCTGTACGGCGGGGTCCCAGCGTGCGGCCTTCTCCCATTCCGCCTCTGTGGGGAGGCGCTTGCCGGCCCACCGCGCATAGGCGTCCGCCTCGTACCAGCACACGTGCTGGACGGGTTCGCGCGGCGGAACGGGCTCGGTACGCCCGAACCGGCGCCGCAGCCACTGCCCTCCCTCCCTCGACCAGAAAGCGGGGGCGCGCTTGCCGCTCGTGTTGCGCCACTCCCAGCCGGCGGAAGTCCACCAGCGCGGGTCGTCGTAGCCGCCCGCCTCCATGAAGGCGAGGTAGGCGGCGTTGGTGACGGGCTCCACGTCGATGTAGTAGGCGGGCAGGTCGACCATGTGGCCCGGACGCTCGTTGTCGTACGCCCACGGTTCGTCCGACGTGCCCATCTCGAACGGTCCGGCGGGAATGAGCACCTCGTCGGCCCCGGACGCGGCGGCGGGCTTCTGCAAGGCCTCCGCGACCGGGTCGAGCAGGGCGGGAGCGCCCTTGCGGAGCTGATGCGTCGCCAGCATCGTCTCGTCGTGCATGTGCTCGTGCTGGACGACCATCCCGTACACGAACCCGCCGGACGTCAGCGGGTCCGCCGTGTCGAACCGCACGGACGGCAGCGCGTCCAGCACCTTGGCGCGCACCGTGCCGATGTAGGCGCGCGCCTCGTCCGGCGGCAGCAGCGGCAGCGACGGCCGCTCGGCGCGCGGGTGCTCGAACGCGTCGTAGAGGCCGTCGATCTCGGGACGCATCGGGTCGGCGCCCGCGGCGGCCCGCAGCAGCCACAGCTCCTCGTAGTTGCCGACGTGCGCCAGGTCCCAGACCAGCGGCGACATCAGCGGCGACACCTGCGAGGTGAGGTCGTCCCCGTCGAGGACGTCGGTGGTCAGGCCGAAGCTGCGGGCGCGCACGCCGCCGAGCTCCTCGGCGATCAGGTCCTTCAGCGCGTCCTCGTCGTGCTCGGCGATGGGGCCCGGGGAGCTCAGCGGGGCCATGTCGGGTCCTCCTCGGACGTCGTGGTGGGAGCATCGTGGGGCCGGTGGGCATCGTGGGCGGAGCCCGCGTGGGCGGCGCCGTTGCGGGCCGGGCCGTCGTCGGCGGGGGTGCGCCCGCGCTCGACGTACCGGCGCGCGTACTCCTCCACCAGCGGGACGAGACCGTCCGCGCCCATCCGGGGCAGCGCGTCCAGCGCCGCCGTGAAGCAGGTGCGCGCGGCGGCGGCCAGCGCCGGGTCGGCGAGCCCGAAGCGGGCCGCCTCCGCCCACAGCCGCGCCACCGGTTCGGCGGCCTCCTCGGCGGCGCGGGACGCGGCCGGGTCGTCCAGCAGCGCGGCCGCGACCGCGACGGGCACCGGCCAGTACCGGGCCGGCAGCGCGTCGATCATCCGGAGTTCCAGCCAGCCGCGCGGCCGGACCGGCGGGAACAGCGTGGACAGGTGGTAGTCCAGGTCCTGCGGGCCCGGCTCGCCCTTGTCCAGCCATTCCTTGAAGGACATGCCGGGGTCGGACACCCACTCCCCCGACGCGGTCTTGACCAGCATGACCCGCGCGTCCAGCGCGTACCGCGTCCACGCCTCGGCGGGGTCGGCGTCCGCGCCGTCGCGCAGCACCGGCAGGGTGCGGCACGGGTCCAGCTCGGTCCAGATGGCCTGCCGGGACGAGCGCAGCCCGGTGCGGCGGCCCGCCTTCAGCGGCGAGTTGGCGAACGCCGCGATGAGCAGCGGCCCGAGCGCGTGCGTGAGGCGCCAGCGGCGGGCCGCGTCGGCGCGGTCGGCGCCGATGTCCAGGCAGACCTGCACGGACGCGGTCGAGCACATCATCGCGAGCCCGGCGTCGCCGAACCCGCCCGCGCTGAAGTAGTCGCGCATGCACCCGTAGCGGGGGTGCTCCGCCTGGAACCGCGGCAGCCGCACGGGGTCGACGCCGTGGCCGACGAGGTCCAGCCCGGCCGGGGCGAGCGCGTCCCGCACGTGCGCGATGTCCCCGGCGAGCGCCGAATGCAGTTCGGAAACGCCGCGGAACGGCGCGGAGCTCAGTTCCAGCTGCCCTCCGGGTTCGTAGGTGACGGCGCTTCCGCCGGGCGGCGGCCCGGCCTCGTCGACGAGCATCCGCACCCGCCGCGCGGGCACGTGGGCCGCCTTGTCGGCGGCGTCGACGACGAACCACTCGGTCTCGGCACCGACCGTCCCGGGCGGGCCGGTCTTGAAGCAGACGCCGTAAATGTGCTGGTAGACGCCGTCCTCGGTGAGCCGTGGCACGCGACCTCCCGAAAAAACTCGATAACGAGTTCGAATCCTTCCCTGCTGAACCGGATCAGGAATCCGCTAATTTTCGGGAACTTCCTTAAATCTGGGTGAACATGACCGTCTGCCGTCGAAGTGATTACTTTCCGTGCTATTCGACACGATGTTCACACCCTGGCTTCTCACAGGTTGACTCGAGGCGCTAGAGTCCCGCTACCGACCGGTATGCACGGTTTCGTGCCATCCGGTGCCAGCAGCGGAGACGACCGGGAGGTCACATGCGCGGCGACCTGGGCTCGCTCTACGACGCGCACGCCGCCCGCCTGTACGCCTACTGCTGGTCGCTCGTCGGCGACCAGCTCGCGGCGGCGGCGGTCGGGGACACCTTCGCCGCGGCGGTGCACCAGCCGCCGCGGGGCGACAGCGTGCTCTGGCTCTACTCCCTGTCCCGCACCGCCTGCGCCGAGCGCGGCGCCTTCGGCCCCATGCCCGGCGGCCTGCCGTTCGCCGACCCCGACCCGCTGGTGCGCGCCGCGGGCTCGCTGCGCGCCGACCACCGCGAGGTCCTGCTGCTGTGGGCCGGCGAGTGGCTGGAGACCCACGACATCGCCCGCGTCCTCGGCCTCGCGCCCGACACCGTCGTCCAGCTGCTGAACGCCGCGCGGTCCCGGCTGGAGCGCGCCGTCCTCGACACGCTGATGCGCGGCTCCGCCGGGCCCCAGCTGGAGCTGATCGCCGCGTTCGAGAAGGGGCGGCTGCCGCAGCTGCTCGCCAAGCGCGCGCCCGCGCAGGCGCCCGGCTGGCTGCGCGACCAGGTCCTCGCCGCGTGCGAGGCGGAGGCCGACCGGCCGCTGCCGAGCGTCGCCGCCCCGAGCCCGCTCGTCGTCATCGGCGACGACGGCCGCAAGCCGCGGGAGCGGCGCGGCGTGTGGTCCAAGGGCCTCGGCGCCGTCGCGGGCGTCGCCGCGTCCGCGGCCGCCGTCATCGGCCTGCTGGCGTCCTGGCCCACCGCGAAGGGCGGCGGCGCCGCGTCCCTCGTCCCGACCGCGGGCACCGGGCGCACCGACCCCGCGTCGGCGAAGACGACCAAGGTCACCGACACCCCGCCGCCCGGACTCACCGGCTCCGAGCGGGCGACCGGCGACAGGGCCGACCCGTCGAAGAACCCGGTGACCAGCGCGTTCGACGGGCAGCCGACGCCCGCCGGGGGCGCTCCTGGCCAGCGCACCGCGCCGGGCTCGCCGAGCACCCCGAACTCCCCGGCCGACTCGCCCGTCGGTTCGTCGCCGTCGAACGGCGACGAGCCCGGGAGCGGCACTCCGAGCAAGCCCGGCGACACGTCCCCGACGACGCCGCCCGACTCCGGCACGCCGACCACTCCCCCGGACTCCGGCAGCCCCGACCCGACGACCCCGCCGGACGACGGCTCGACCGATCCCACGACGCCGCCGGACACCCCGTCCGACCCGCCCGCGACCGGTACGCCGGGCCCGAGCCCCACGTCCAACCCCACGCCCGAGCCCGGCCAGAGCTGAGCCGCACCTCCGGCGGGCGCTCGCGGCGTCAGGCTTCGGAGGGGGCGGGGCCGGGTTTGAGGGAGTCCCCGACTTCCTGCACCGCGTGCACGGCCCTGGCCTCGGCGGCCTCGATGACGTCGGCGACGGGCGTGGCGCCCGCGACGCGGCGGCGCTCGCGCGGCAGCAGCACGCCGCCGACCAGCGCGCCGCTGAGCATGGCCACCAGGTGCCCGACGGCGGCGACCTCCAGCGAGAGCAGGCCGTCGAACAGGAAGGGCAGGAGCGAGACCCAGGCGGCGAAGGCCAGCAGCCGGCGGATCCGGCCGCGCCCGTACAGGATCGCGGCGACGAGCGCCGCGCACAGCACGTAGGACGGGCCGACGTCGGAGATCGTCCGGACGGAGTCCGACAGCAGGCCGGCCTCCAGCCGCACGAACGCGATGCCCTGGCTGATCAGCGTGCCGGCGACGTGCGAGACCGCGACGAGCACGACGGCGCGCGCGTTGCCGAACCGCCGCACGACGGGGAACAGCCCGAGCACCGCGACGACCAGCAGCGCGCCCTGCGACCCCTCGGCGACGAACGCCGAGGCGACCATCGTGCCGATCGGGTCGACCGCGAGGTTCGCCAGGTTGGTGCTGGTCCACGCGACGACGGCGCGCTGCGCCGCCGGCGGCAGCAGGACGGCCTGCACCAGCCACATGGCCGCGAACAGGCCCAGGAACGTCAGCGGCATCGGGTACCGCTTGATAAACCCGCCCATCATCCCGGTCATCCCGGCAAGCCTAGGTGCTCCAGCGATGTCCGGGGCTCGATACCCCCGATACTCACAGGAAAACGACGGCTTCTCCAAGGTGCCTCCCTGCCCACGGGTACGGCCGCCGCTGCCGGGCGGTTCGGTGCCCTGGCGCCGGGCTCTCGATGCCCGGCCCGGCGCCGGGCTCGCGTACGGCGGCGCGGTGCGCCGTCCCTGAGATCGGAAGAGCGTCGGGGAGGGAAAGAGTGTATGCGTGGTCGTGTAGAAATAGGTGGTAGC
>NZ_JBEZJL010000095.1:0-42240 GCF_040651755.1 Actinomadura sp. NPDC048394
GGCGCACCGCGCCGCCGTACGCGAGCCCGGCGCCGTCCCTGGGCGGCGAGTGGGACGGCGCACCGCGGGTCATGCGGGACGGGTCAGACGGCGGCCGCGGCGTCCACCGGCGTGTTGCCGCGGCGGACGAGCAGCGCCGCGAGCACCGCGACGACGGCGACCGCGCCGGCGACCGTCAGCGAGGTCTGGAAGCCGTCCATGAACGCCAGGTGGCTGCCGTCGGTGATGGCCTTGGCGGCGGGCCCCGGCGTGCCGGGCGGGACGGGCGCGACGCCCTGCGCGACGAGCCCGTCGGTCCCGGACAGCTGGTGCGCCGCCCCGGCGGGCACGCCCGACTCGGTGAGCCGGCCGAACAGCACGTCGCCGACCTTCGTCGACAGCAGCACGCCCAGCACGGAGGTGCCGAGGACGCCGCCGACCTGCGACGCCGTCTGCTGCAGGCCGCCCGCGACGCCGGCGAGGTGCGCCGGGGCGTTCCCAACGATGGCCTCGGTGCCGGCGACGATCACCATGCCGAACGCCAGGCCGACGAGCACGAACCACGGCCAGAGCTGCACGTACGGGGCGTCCACCCCGATCCGCGACAGGCCGAACATGGCGGTCGCGGTGAACGCCATGCCGAGCACGAGCGGCAGCCGCGGCCCGAACCGGTTGGTGAGCGCGCCCGCGATCGGCGAGGCGACGATGAAGATGCCGGTCATCGGCAGCATCCGCACGCCCGCGTCCACCGGGCTCATCCCGTGCACCTGCTGCAGGTAGAGGGTGATGAAGAAGATCGTCCCGAACATCCCGAAGAAGCCGAGGACGATCAGCCCGGTCGCCGCCGACAGCGACACCGAGCGGAACAGCGACAGCGGCAGCAGCGGGTGCTCGGCGCGCAGCTCGTTCCACGCGAACGCGGCGAACAGCACGACGGACGCGGCGAACGACACCAGCGGGGTGGCGTGCCCGAAGCCGTGCTCGCCGGCCTTGATCAGGCCCCAGACCAGCGCGAACAGCGCGCCGGTCAGCAGCGCGACGCCGGGCAGGTCGAACGAGCCGGACGCCTCCTCGTCCTTGGACTCGCGGATCACCCACAGGCCGACCAGCAGCGCGACGAGGCCGAGCGGGGCGTTCAGGAAGAACACCGACTCCCAGTTGACGTTCTCGACCAGCAGGCCGGCGACGATCGGGCCGCCCGCGATGGAGATGCCGACGGTGGAGCCCCAGATGCCGATGGCGGCGTTGAGCTTGTCGGCGGGGAAGGTGTTGCGCAGGATGGCGAGGCTCGCGGGCTGCAGGAGCGCCCCCGCGAAGCCCTGCACGACCCGCCAGAAGATCACCATGCCGAGGCCGCCGGACAGCCCGATGGCCAGCGAGGCGACGCCGAAGCCGATCACGCCGGCGAGGAAGGTGCGCTTGCGGCCGAACCGGTCGGCGATCTTGCCGGCCGGGATCAGCGTGACGGCGAGGGCCAGCAGGTAGGCGTTGGTCACCCACTGCAGGCCGGACAGGGACGCGCCGAGGTCCTTGGCGATCGCCGGGTTGGCGATGGAGACGACGGTGGCGTCCAGGCCGACCATCATCACGCCGAGGGCGACGGCGACGAGGGTGAGCCAGGGATGCCCGTGACCGCGGCGGGCGGGTCGCCCGCGCGCCTGGTCGCGCGGCCGGGACGGGCGGGACGCGCCGGGGTCGAGCACCTCGGCGCCTCGGGTCTGGGACATGGGCGGAGCCTCCGTAGCGACGTTGAGGATCCCAAACTGTCATGTGCTGACACTTGTCGTCAAATGCCTCGCGTCATCAAGAGACATGATTCAGATCACGACAATCTTCGTTCACCGTCACTTGGCGTCGGGTCCGCGCGTCGTTACACTTCGCACATGACCGCGACCGCCCCCGAGACCCGCCAGGGCACCCCGCCCGCGGGCCCCGGATCCCAGCCCCCGGGCCGGCGCGAACGCAAGAAGCAGCGCACCCGTGAGGCGCTCGTCGACGCCGCGTTCACCCTCTTCGCCGAGAAGGGGTTCGACGCGACCACCGTCGAGGAGATCGCCGACGCCGTGGACGTCTCGTCCCGCACGTTCTTCCGCTACTTCGCCTCGAAAGAGGACGTCGCGCTCACCTTCCAGGAGGAGCAGACCCGCGCCGTCATGGCGGCGCTGGCCGAACGCCCCCCGGACGAGCCGATCATGACCGCGCTCCGGCGCACCGTGGTGGAGATCGCCCGCGCCTGCGAGCGCGGCGAGCTGGGCTTCGATCCCGACCGCTTCCAGTGCCTGCTCAGCATGATGAGCGACAGCCCGACCCTGATGGCGGGCAGCCTCGAGCACGCGCAGAAGAAGCAGCAGCTGCTCACGCAGATCATCGCCGAGCGGATGGGCACCGACCCCGCCACCGACCTGCGCCCGCACGTGATCGCGGCCTCCGCCACCTGCGGGTTCCAGGCCGCCTCCGACGTCGCCCGCCGGCACGAGGGCGCCTTCGGCTCGCTGTCGGAGACCATCGACCAGGCCTTCGCGATCCTCGAGCAGGGCCTGAACTCCTAGAACCGCGTTCGACGCGCCCGCGTCCCGCCCCGGTGTGGTCCCGGGGCGGGCGGGGTACCGCCTCCCGAGGACGGCCGAGGACGGCCCCGGAGAGGACGCGACCATGGCGCTGAAGCATCCCCGGCACGACGGCCGCGGCGAGCGGGACCTGCAGGTCAACCCCATCTTCAGCCGGGAGCCCGTCGAGGTGCCCCGGTACGCGCTGCCGCGCGGCGAGATGGAGCCCGGCACCGCCTACCAGCTCGTCCACGACGAGCTGATGCTGGACGGCAACGCCCGGCTGAACCTCGCCACGTTCGTCTCCACCTGGGCCGAGCCGGAGGCGCTGCGGCTGATGGCCGAGTGCGCCGAGAAGAACATGATCGACAAGGACGAGTACCCGCAGACCGCGGAGCTCGAGATGCGCTGCGTCCACATGCTCGCCCGGCTCTGGAACGCCCCCGACCCGCGGCACGCCGCCGGCTGCTCCACGACCGGGTCCAGCGAGGCGGCGATGCTCGGCGGCCTCGCCCTGAAGCGCCGCTGGCAGCGGAAGGGCCTGAAGGGCCGGCCCAACATCGTGATGGGCGTCAACGTCCAGATCTGCTGGGAGAAGTTCGCCGACTACTTCGAGGTCGAGCCCCGCTACGTGCCGATGGAGGGCGACCGCTACCACCTCGGCGCCCCCGAGGCCGTCGCCCTGTGCGACGAGAACACCATCGGCGTCGTCGCCGTCCTCGGCTCCACCTTCGACGGCAGCTACGAGCCCGTCGCCGACATCTGCGCCGCGCTCGACGACCTCCAGGAGCGCACCGGCCTCGACGTCCCCGTCCACGTGGACGGCGCGTCCGGCGGCATGATCGCCCCGTTCCTCGACCCGGACCTCCCGTGGGACTTCCGGCTGCCCCGCGTCGCGTCGATCAACACGTCCGGGCACAAGTACGGCCTGGTCATGCCGGGCGTCGGCTGGGCGCTGTGGCGCGACCAGGACGCCCTGCCGGACGACCTCGTCTTCCACGTCAACTACCTCGGCGGCGACATGCCGACCTTCGCGCTGAACTTCTCCCGCCCCGGCGCGCAGGTCGTCGCGCAGTACTACAACTTCCTGCGGCTCGGCTTCGAGGGCTACCGCCGCGTCCAGCAGACCTGCCGCGACGTCGCGACCCGGCTCGCCGCCGAGATCGCCAAGCTCGGCCCGTTCGAGCTGATCACCGACGGCTCCGCCATCCCGGTCTTCGCGTTCCGCACCCGCGACGGCGCCGGATTCAACGTCTTCGACGTCTCCGCCGCGCTGCGTGAGCACGGCTGGCTCGTCCCCGCCTACACGTTCCCGAAGAACCGCGAGGACCTCGCCGTGCTGCGCGTCGTCGTCCGCAACGGCTTCAGCCACGACCTCGCCGACCTGCTGCTGGACGACCTGCGCCGCGTCCTGCCCCGGCTGTCGGCCCAGCCGTCGCCGGTCCGCACCGCGGACGACTCCGGCGGCTTCGCGCACGGCGCCGAGACCAAGCACCCCACCACCCCGGGCCGCCACTGACTCACCAGCTGACCAGCAGCTCCTTCGGGCGCCGCACGAACCGGTCGGCATGCCACGGCACCTCGCCGGCCGGCACCGCGAGACGCAGCCCGGGTAGCCGCGTGACCAGCGCGGACAGCGCGACCTGGAGCTCCATCCTGGCGAGCGCCGCGCCCAGGCACCGGTGCAGGCCGTGCCCGAAGGCGATGTGCGGGTTGCTCTCGCGGGCGATGTCCATCGTCTCGGACGCGGGGAAGGCCGCAGAGTCCCGGTTCGCGGCGGCCAGCTCGACGAGGACCTGGTCCCCGCGCCGCAGCGTGACGCCGCCGAGCTCGACCTCCTCCAGCACGAACCGCGTCAGCGACCCCTGGGCGATCAGCGGGACGCACCGCAGCAGCTCCTCGACGGCCGTCGGCACGAGGCCGGGATCGGCGACGATCCGCGCGTACTCGCCGCCTTCGAGCAGCAGGTAGGCGAAGTTCGGGACCTGCGACGCGGTGGTCTCGAACCCGGCGATCAGGATCGCGCGCACGAGGTTGCTCACCTCCTCCTCGCCGAGCCGGTCCCCCTCGATCCGCTCGCGCACCAGCGACCCGATGAGGTCGCCGGTCGGGTGCCCGACCCGCGTCGCCGCCAGGTCCGCCAGGTAGCCGTTCATCTCGTCGATGTCGGCCGTGATCTCCGCCAGGGACCGGTCGGACGTGCTGAGCAGCGAGTCCGCCCAGCCGGTGAACCGGGCCCGGTCGGCGACGGGGACGCCGAGCAGGTCGCAGATGACCTGGATCGGCAGCGGCAGCCCGAACCCCTCGACGAGGTCGGCGGGCGCACCCGCCTCGACCATCGCGTCGAGGAGCCGTCCGGCGATCCGCTCCGTGCCGGCGCGCAGGGCCTCCACGCGGCGCGGCGTGAACGTCCGGTACACGAAGCGGCGCAGCCGGGTGTGGTCGGGCGGGTCCTCGCTGAGCAGCGTCCGGCTCGTCGGGTCGATCGGCGTCATCCCGGCGATGCCGTCGGCCGGGATGCCGGCCCGCTCGTGGTCGCGCCCGAACGCGGGACTGCTCAGCACGGTGCGGGCGTCCTCGTACCGCGTGACGAGCCAGGCCGGCGCCCCGTAGCCGAGCCGGACGCGGACGGGCGCGCCGCCGGCCCGCAGGTCCGCGAGCAGCGGCGAGGGCCGCAGGGCATGATCCGCCGGGAACGGAAATTCCGGAAGCTTCTGCACAGCCACTCCAAAGTTGACAGACCAGGAGATTCGCCATGCCGATAATCACCCCGAATACCCCGCCGCGACATCACCGATATGCCACGTGAAGCTGGCCACCGCACCAGCCCCCACTACCCCGACCAGGCATTACGGCACCGAAAAATCGGCATTAGGGGTCGTCAACAGAGCCACGGAAGAACAATGCCCGACCCGCAACGCGGAATAACGCGCGATCCTCCCACCAGAAACCCGCCAGGCAATCGACCCACCTCATATTCGGCCTCCCAGCCCACCGTTCGGCAGTAGCGGCGCATGAGACCAGATGGCTCGATGAACTGACCGAAGCCCACGCCGATCTGTTGCTCGACACGAGCGTCGCCGACGGAGACGGCGAGATCGTCCTGCACCTGACCGGCTCCTGCCGCAGAGTCGCCAGGATGCCGTGCGGACCGTCCGGGTCACGGGCAGTAGATTCTGGCTGTGATCGACAACGACGCCGAGGGCGAGGGCGAGGTCGAGGTCGAGCGGATCCTCGACGGCCCGCCGAGCAAGATCGCGTTCCGTGCTCTCTGCGCTGCACTCGGCCGTGCGGGCAGCCCACGGCATCTCGTCTCGTTGTGCGGCGAGCGACTCGCTTCGTGGCCTGACGCCATGCGCGAGGCGCCGTGGTCCTGGCTCGCCGCGCTGGAAGCCGGTCACTCGAAGCCGGTGTGGCCGCTCGTCCGGTCGCTGACGCTGAACTCGGCGAGGTGCGGCACTCTCGATGCCGCTTTGCCGGATCCGCACGCTCAGCCTGAAGTACGCGGCGTGACCCACCTGGATTTCGGCTGGTTCGCGGGCGATCAACTCACGGCATTGGCCGAGACCCTGGACCGCTGGGGCGGTCTACGGTCGATCCGTTTTCGCGGGCTTACCGAATCGGATGAGGAGTCGGTCGCGAAGCTTGCCGGTACCGCCGGCATCGCACGACTCGAGTCACTGAATCTGGTGGACGTCCGAGAGGACATGTGGCATTTCGGGAAGCCGCCGTTCCGCCCGGCCGCCGGACCGCCGTGGCGGCTGCGGCATGCGGGGCTGCGGGCGCCCGACCTCGTCTATTTGATGCGTTCGGGACTCGCGCCCGGCCTGCGTTCCGCCGATGTGCTCATCTGCGGCACCGAGGAGGCCCAAGACCTTGCCGGCTGCGCGGAACTCGCCCGGCTCGACCGGCTGGCGATCGGGTTCCGCTGCGGCAGGGACGGACGGCAGCCGCTGTGGGAACCGTACTTCGGCAACGTCATCGAGCAGGACGACAACGCATGCGAGGCATTCTTCGCGCGCGCCGATCTCGCGAACCTGACCAGCCTCACGGTACGGGGCACGGTGATGGGGCTCGGCCGGGAGGGGCTCGGTGCGCGCGGCGTGGACGCCATCGTCGCCAGCGGCGTGCTGCGCCGGCTGACCGAGTTGAACCTCGAACTGCTGCCGGTCGGCGACGTCACCATTGCCGGCGTCCTCGAAGGGATCGACCACGACCGCATCGAGAAGCTGGCGCTCACGGATCTGGTCGCCACGGACGTGACGGCCGCGGCATTCGTCGCTGCCCGCGGCTTTCCGCGCCTGCGGCATCTTGACCTGAGCCGAAACCGCATCGGCACGACCGGGGCTCGGCGATTGGCGACCGACGCCCGGATGCCCGCACTGGAACACCTCGACCTGAGCGGCCGCAAAGGCGCCTCGCCTTACTACGGGCGCTCCGACGTCCAACCGATCGGCGACGCCGGAGCCGAGGCCTGGGCCTCTTCGCCCAACGCTTCAACGCTGACGTACCTGAACATTGCTGCTACCGGGCTCGGCGTGGACGGCCTCGTCGCGCTGATGCGGTCCGAGCGGCTGCGGAACCTCAACACTCTCGACCTGTCGCACAACCCGGTAGACGGCTGGCCTGAAGCGCTCGCGAACGCCCCGGTCTGGCGCACGCTGCGAACTCTGGACGTCACCGAGTGCGGTCTCGACGATGACGACATCGAGGCCCTGGCGGCAACGACATCCGCGCCCTACCTCCGCGGCATTTCGTTGGCTTACAACAGCGTCGGGTCGCGTGGCATGCGAGCGCTCGCATCGTGGGCGGTGCTGCCGCAACTCTGGGAACTGAACCTGCACGACAACGTCATCGGGGACGACGGCCTGATCGAACTGGCCACATCCCGAACGGCCCGGCGCCTCCTCGAACTCGACCTGGAACAGGACTGCTGGAACGCCGCCGCGCGGAAGTACGGCACACCCTTACCGGCCGAGGTCGTCGAGCAGGCGTCATTTCCCAGTCTCGACGCGGTGTTCCTCGGCATCGTCGACGAATACCACGGCGCTCGGTACTCCTGCGGATTCCCCGCCCCTATCCGGGAGGACATCGCATCGGCCGGCAACATGCGCCCTGAGCTGGCCGGATTCCTCACCCACCTTGAAATGGAAGAGCTCGACGACGATCCCGAATGGGACGAAGGCTCCGACCACGACTTCCGCATTGAGCGCGCCGAGCGCCACGTCGCCCACATCGACGAGGCCCGGAACTTCGCCCAACGCATGATCGAAGGAAACATCGGCTGGCCCCCTCCGGACTCCTGACCCCCGGAGCGCGACGCCAGAACCGGCCCAGCTGGAAGCCCGCGCCTGCCCTGTGAGGAAATGGGCACTCCGGCCTCGACCCGAAGCGCTACAACACCCACGTCGAATGCCGGCGGCTCGCTTCAGCGCGCTTCGTCGAAGTCGTACGTCCCTTGCTTGATCTCCGACACCAGGGCCGCCCATGCGCCCGGCTCCAGGCTGAGAAACCCACCCTCAGGATTCTTCGAGTCCCGGACGAGGCGGCGAGAGCCGGAGGCGCACGTCTCGACGCAGCCGTTGGCTCCTTCGCTGTGACTGCTCTTCCGAAAGATCGCCCGGTCGAGAGGGAGATCGGACACTATGCCCCTCCTTGTACCTATTGCCGCGCAAGCCGTTCGAGCATAGCCAGCGACTCCTCCGGGCTCAGAGCCATGGCCCCCATCTGCTCGAACGCCAAAGAGTAGGTGTGCACCTCCTTCTCGTCCTCGATGTACAGGGCGCTGGTCATGTTCTCGACGTAGACGACGTCCGGGGTGAAGCGTTCGGGAAATCCCATGATCGCGAAGCTGCCCACGACGCCGGGGTGCCCGCCGGCGGCCACGGGCATGACCTGGAACATCACGTGCGGAAGGTCGGCCAGTTCGATGATGCGGCGGTACTGAGCGCGCATCACGTGGGGGCCGCCCATGGCGCGCGTGAGCGCCGCCTCATCCAGAATCGTCCACAACCTGGCGGGCTGCTCGCGCTCCAGCCATGCCTTCTGGCGCGTCATGCGGGCGGAGACGCGCCGCTCGACCTCTGAGGTCGGGGAGAAGCGCATCAAGATCGACTTGGTCACGTGGTAGGTGTAGTCCTCGGTCTGCATCAGTCCGTGGACCAGACCCAGCGTGTAGGAGTTGAGCCATTCGGCCTCGGCTTCCAGGCCCATGTACGTCGCATAGTCGGTGGGCAGGCTGTTCTCGTAGCTGTCCCACCAGCCACGCTGTCGCGTCGTCCGCGAGAAGCCGACGAGAGCATCGGAGCGCGGACCGGCCACCCCGTAGAGGTCGAGCATCCGCTGCACTTCGGCCGGCGTGACACGGCGAAGGGCGTTCTCGATCCGGGACAGCTTGGTCTTGCTCCACGCGAGCCGCTCGGCGGCCTCCTCGAGGTTCAACGGCGTGGTGTTCTCTCGCAGCCTGCGCAGCTCAGCGGCGAGGCGGCGTTCGCGGATTGTCGGGGGCCTGGCTGGCATGTGACCGAGCATGCCCAGTCCGTAGTCGGCCGACAAGCGGATCCGCGGACGATCACTGGAACGATTTTCGCTCTCTTCCCTGAAACTGTTGCGGACACGGTGGCGGTCGGCGCACCATGTGACCCGAGAAGACACTGACGGTGACCAACTGATCACTGTCGACGGCGACCGTGGGACCGGCAGAGGGCGGGATCCGATGATGGTGGAGGGTGCGGCGAGCCTGGGGGTGGGTGGGGCTTGTGCGTGGCGGCTTCCGAGTGACGAGAGCGGGCCGGCGACGGCGCGGTCCCACCTCCAGCGGACGCTGGCCGGGCTGGGGCTGGGGAGGGACGTGATCGAGGACGGGAAGCTCGCCGTCTCCGAGACCGCGACCAACGCGCTCCGCTACGGGCATCCCGATCCGCAGGACCGGCCGCATGCGCCGCCGGAGTTGTGGGTGTGGGCGCGGACGGTCCCGTCCCCTCAACTCGTCGTCTCGGTGTTCGACTGCGCTCGGACGGCACTGCCGCATGCGTCCGGCGCCGGTCTCCTCGACGAGCGCGGGAAGGGGCTGGCGATCCTTGAGGAGTTCACCGCCGGGTGGGGATGCGCGGCGACACGGTCGCGGGTCGCCGAGGAGGCCGTGCGCGGGAAGGCCGTCTGGTTCCTGCTTCCGCTTCCCCTCGACTGGCCAGGCCGGACGGTCGAGGTCCATCCGGGGACGGCCGCGCAGTGCCTCCTGCTCTGTGTGACGCGGCGCGGGTTCCGGGCGACGCGGACCAGCGATGAACGCGGCGTCTCGGTCGTCGTTCTGCCCGGCCTGAACGTCTGGGTCCATCGGCGGCACTTCTGCTGGTGGGCGTCCGCGACCCGCTACGTGCGCCGTCCGCTCGTCGACCTCCAGGAGACGGTCGAGCAGGTCGTCCGCCATCTGGACGGCGGGACCCCGTGACGCGGCGGGGCCGGGGGTCGTTCTGCGGTGGGCGGAACGCGTGGCTTCGGGGGGCGGCGGCGGGTTATTTTGGGCGCATGGCCGAGATCACGCGACCGCTCACGCCCGCCGACGAGACGCCGCACGGGCCGGACGCGACGCGCCCGCCGGCGGAGCCGCTGTGGCGCGACGCGCTCGGCCGGTGCCTGCGGAGCCTGCGCCTGGAGCGCGGCGAGATCCTGACGGAGACCGCCCGCCGCGCCGGGGTGTCCCCGCAGTACCTCTCCGAGATGGAGCGCGGCGTCAAGGAGCCGTCGAGCGAGATGATCGCGGCGGTCGCCGGCGCCCTGGACGTGACGCTCGCCGACCTCACGCTCGCGGTCGCGACGAGCCTGCTGGCCGCGCCGGCCGGGACCGCGCCGGCCGGCCCGACCTGCCAGGCCGCCTACGCCCTCGCGGCGTAGCCGTCCAGGGGCTCCGGCTGGCGCTCCTCGATCACGTGGTCGATGAGGCCGTACTCCAGCGCCTGCTTGGCGGTGAACACGCGGTCGCGGTCGGTGTCCGTGCGCAGCGTCGCGGTGTCCTGCCCGGTGTGCCGGGACAGGATCTGCTCGATGTCCGCGCGGACGCGGACGACCTCGTCCGCCTGCAGGATCAGGTCCGGGATCGCGCCGCGCCCCTGCCCCATCGGCTGGTGCAGGACGACGCGGGTGTGCGGCAGCGCGGCGCGCTTGCCGGGAGCGCCCGCGGCGAGCAGCACCGCGCCCACCGCGACGGCCTGCCCGACGCACGTCGTCGCCACCTGCGGCCGGATGTAGCGGAGCGTGTCGTACACCGCGAGCATCGCGCTCGGGTCCCCTCCTTCGCAGTTGATGTACAGCTGGATGTCGGCCTCCGGGCTGTCCGCCTCCAGGTGGAGCAGCTGCGCGACGAGCGCGTTCGCCACCCCGGCGTCGATGGCGGTGCCGAGGTAGATGATCCGTTCCGTCAGCAGGTGCGAGTAGACGTCCATGATCCGTTCACCGCGCGAGTCCCGCGCGATGACGTTCGGGATCGTGTAGGTGCTCATCGGCCTGCTCCTCCGGACGGGGCGCCGAGCCCCACGGGGCGGCGGCGCGGCGGCACGATGTCGTCGTAGGACCCGACGATCGCGTCGATGAACCCGTACTCCAGCGCCTCCCGCGCCGTGTACCAGCGGTCGTGCAGCGAGTCCTCGAAGACCCGCTCGAGCGGCTGGCCGGTGTCCTCGGCGATGAGGCCGAGCACCGTGTCACGGGTGTGGCGCAGGTCGTTGGCCTGCAGTTCGATGTCGACGGCGGCGCCGCCGATGCCGGCGGACCCCTGGTGCATCAGCACCCGGGCGTGCGGCATCGCGCGGCGCTTGCCGGGCGTCCCGGACGACAGCAGGAACTGCCCGGCGCTGTAGGCGATGCCGAGCACCACCGTCGCCACGTCGCACGGGATGAGCCGCATGACGTCGCGGATCGCGAGCATCGACGGCACGGACCCGCCGGGGGAATGGATCCACAGCGCGATGTCGGCCGACGGGTCCTCGCCCGCCAGGGTGATCAGCTGCGTGGCCAGCAGCGTGCCGTTGTCGTCGTCGAGCACGCCGTCCAGCACGAGGACGCGCTGGGCGTACAGCTCGCTGCGCACGCGCTCGTTGAACAAAGGGATCTTCTGTTCCTCGCTCATGCCCTTCAGCCTGCGGCAGCGCGGGCACCGGTCACAGCCCGCGCTGCCCACGGCGGATCCGCTCTCAGCAGCGCGCCACGGCGACGGGCTACCAGGGGACGGGGCCGTCGTCGTCGCTGAAGGTGCCGGTCGGGCCGCCGTCGGGGAGGGTCGCGAGCCGGATCGCGATCGCCGCGCCCTGCTCGGGGGTGCGGACGCCGCGGAAGCCGTTGAGGTCGGTCGCGCAGAAGCCCGGGCAGCCGGCGTTGATCAGGATGTTCGTGTCCGCCAGTTCCTTGGCGTACTGGACGGTGAGGGCGTTGAGGAACGTCTTCGACGTCGCGTACGCGGCGGAGATCGGGCCGGTCTGGGCGCCGGGGGCCGTCTGCCGGGTGAGGGACCCGACGGTGCTGGACATGTTCACGATCCGGGGGGACGGCGAGCGGCGCAGCAGCGGCAGCAGCGCGTTGGTGACGCGGATGACGCCGAGGACGTTGGTCTCCACGACCGTCCGCACGGTGGCGGGGTCGACCGCGGTGGGCTCCTGCGGCATCCCGCCGGTGATGGCGGCGTTGTTGACGAGCACGTCGAGGCCGCGCTCCTCCAGCAGCGCGGCGGCGGCGGTGACGCTCGCGTCGTCGGTCACGTCGAGCGGCACTCCGAATGCGTCGACGCCGGCGGCGCGCAGCTTCGCGACGGCGGCGTCCCGGCGCCCGTCGTCCCGGGCGCCGACGCCGACGCTCCAGCCGAGCGCGCCCAGCCCGGCCGCGATCTCGTAGCCGATCCCCTTGTTCGCGCCGGTGACCAGCGCGGTCTTCGTTTCGGTCATGCCACGATCCTCGCTGCGGGGCGGGCTCGGCTTCCAACACCGTCTGGGTGGGACGCGATACCCCGGCGGTATCGCACCGAGGTCAGGGGCGCCGCGGAGGGGGTCGCGGCGGGTACCGTGGCGGCATGGAGACGCGGGAGCTGCGGTACTTCGTCGCCGTCGCCGAGGAGCTGCACTTCGGGCGCGCGGCGGACCGGCTCGGGATCGCGCAGCCGCCGCTGTCGCGGGCGATCCAGCGGCTCGAACGGCGGCTCGGCGCGACGCTGCTGGACCGCACCAACCGCACCATCGCGCTGACCGAGGCCGGGGCGGTGCTGCTGCGCGAGGGCCGGGCCGCCCTCGACGCGATCGAGGCCGCCGACCGCCGCACCCGCCGCGCCGCCGCCGCGGCCGGACGGCCCGCGCTGGTCCTCGTCACGAAGGCCGGGGCGTCCGGCGAGCTGCTGGCGAAGCTGCTCGACGCGTACGCCGCCGAACCCGGCGCCGCCGAGGTCGACGTCGTCCTGTGCGGCCCCGGCGAGCAGGAGCGGATGCTGCGCGACGGGCGGGCCGACGTGGCGCTGCTGCACACGCCGTTCGACTCGACGACCGGGCTCGACACCGAGGAACTGCTCACCGAGGGGCAGGTCGCGATCCTGCCGGCCGGGCACCCCCTCACGACCCGGCGCCACCTGCGCGTCGCGGACGTCGCCGCGCTGCCCGGCCTGCCGCTGCCGCGCTGGCCGCGCCCGGACGGCACCTACCCCGACGGCCCGGGCCTGCGGGTCCGCGACCACGCGCAGCTGCTGCAGCTCATCGCGCTCGGCCGGGCGGCGGCGGTGCTGCCGGAGTCGTGCCGGGCCCAGCTGGGCGAGCGCCTCGCCGCCGTCCCGGTGCTGGACGCGCCCCAGGTGACGACGCTGATCGCGTGGCCGCCGCACAGCCGCTCCCTGGCCCTCGCCGGCCTGGTGGACGTCGCGACCCGCCTCTAGCGCCCGCTCACCCCGCCGCCGTGAGGAGGGACCCGCCGGACACCAGCGCCACGGCGGCGTCGGCGAAGTACTGCTCGTCGGCGTCGGGGGCGAGGCCGAGGACGACGCCCTGGCCGAGGCCGACGAACAGCGCGCCGAGCGCGACGGCGAGCCGCTTCGCCTGCCCGGGCGTGACGGTGCCGCCGCCGTGCGCCCGGCCCGTGAACAGCGCGACGAGTTGCTCCTCGTGCATGCGGAAGAGCGGCGCGAGCTGCGCACCCGGGTCGGGGGTGCGCAGCGCCATGTCGAGCAGGCCGAGCTGGAGCGACAGGCCCGACCGCGCGCCCGGGCCGTCGCAGGTGCGCCGGTAGTACCGGGCGAAGGCGGCGACCGCCTCCAGCAGCGGCAGGCCCGCGGGCACGGCGCGCTCGATCTCCGCGTAGTGCGGGCGCAGGTAGCGGGTGACCAGCTCGGTGATCAGCCCGTCCTTGCTGCCGAACAGCGAGTAGATGGCGCCGGTGGTCAGGCCGGCCCGCTCCGCGATGTCCTCGAGCCTGGCCTGGTAGCCGTCCCGGGAGACGGTCCGGAGCGCGGCGTCGAGCAGGGCCCGCCGGTTGCGCTCCTTGGTCTCCTCCCTCGTCAGTCGCATAATCCGATTATCCCGATAATCGGATTATGCGGTCATCGGGGTCCCGGTTCGCGCCGGGCCGCCCGGGCGGTCAGAGCGCCGCCCGGCGGTCAGAGCGCGGCCCGGGCGGTCAGAGGGCGGCGAGGCCCTTCTGCAGGTCGTCCAGGTTCATCACCGGGACGATCTCGACGTCCGCGCCCAGCGCCGTGAACAGCGGCTCGACGATGGCCGGGATCTGCGAGCTGTCCTGCATGTCGAACACGATGGTGCACGACCGCTTGCCCTCGCTCGGGGAGAAGTAGGCCGCCTCGGGCTTGAGCCGCTCCATCAGCGTCTGCATGGCCTGCGGCATCGTGCCGTTCTTGATGGCCTCGTTGCCGAGCCGGGTGTCCAACCGCGCCCGCAGCATCACCCTCATCGCACTCATCCCCCGAATGCCGCCGGACCGGCGCGGATGCCCGCGCGCTCGTGGGAGCCCGGCGGCGTCGGGGTGAGTGTGTCCCTCCGGTTCCGCGGCAAACGCGCAGGCCGGACGCTAGTCCGGGACGCTGAGGACCAGCCCGCTCGTGGGCACGCCGGTGCCGGCGGTGACCAGGACGTTGCGGACGTCCGGCACCTGGTTCACCGCGGCGCCCCGCACCTGCCGGACCGCCTCGGCGATGCCGTTCATGCCGTGGATGTACGCCTCACCCAGCTGACCCCCGTTGGGGTTGACCGGAAGCCTGCCGCCGAGCTCAATGCCACCGTCCTTGATGTAGTCCTTCGCCTGGCCGCGGCCGCAGAAGCCGAGCTCCTCCAGCTGAACCAGGACGAACGGGGTGAAATGATCATAGAGGATTGCGGTCTGGACGTCATCGGGCGTCAGCCCCGACTGGGCCCAGAGCGCGTCGCCGACGGTCCCCATCGCGGGGAGCGCCGACAGGTCGCCGGTGTAGTAGCCGAACATCATCATCTGGTCCGGGCCCGTCCCCTGCGCCGCCGCGGTGATGACGGCGGGCCGGTGCGGGAGGTCGCGGGCCCGGTCCAGGGACGTGACGAGGACCGCGACGCCGCCGTCGGACTCCTGGCAGCAGTCCAGCAGGTGCAGCGGGTCGACGATCCAGCGGGACGCCTGGTGCTCGTCCAGCGTGATCGGCCGCCCGTGGAACCACGCCGCCGGGTTCGTCGCCGCGTGGCGGCGCATCGCGACGGCGACGCGGCCGAAGTCCTCGCTGGTGGCGCCGTAGTCGTGCATGTAGCGGCGGGCCTGCATGGCGACCCACGCGGCCGGGGTCGCGAAGCCGAACGGCAGGTGCCAGGAGAACTCCAGCCCGGTCGCGTCGGCGCGGCCGGACGGGGCGGCCTGGCCGAAGCGGTGGCCGGAGCGCTCGTTGAACGCGCGGTAGCACAGCACCGCGTTCGCCTGGCCGGTCGCGACGGCCATCGCGGCGTGCGCGACGGTGCCGCAGGCCGCGCCGCCGCCGTAGTCGACGCGGGAGAAGAACCGCAGCGCGGGGATGCCCAGCTCGCGCTGGACGGCGATCTCGGAGTTGGCGTCGGCGGTGTAGGTGACCAGGCCGTCGACGTCGGCGGGGGTCAGCCCCGCGTCCTCGATCGCGGCGAGGCATGCCTCGGCGGCGAGCCTCAGCTCGGAGCGGCCCGACTCCTTGGAGAACTCCGTCGCGCCGATCCCCGCGATCGCCGCCTTCCCGGACAGGCTGCTCATCCGGCCTCCTTGAAACGGACGGTGGCGGTGAGGTGGTCGCCGATGCTCACGGCGCCGCGTACGCGGAGCGTGCGGTCGTCGACGCGGTCGCCGGTGAGCGTGAGCGTGTCGCCGGCGTAGGCGGGGGCGCCGAGGCGCACCTCGATGCTCTCCAGCGTCGCGTCCCGGACGGTCTCCAGCGCGTACCGCTGCACGAGCCCGATGCTGGTCAGGATGTTGACGAAGATGTCCTGCGAGCCCTGGGCACGTGCCTGCGCGGGGTCGTGGTGGACGGGCATGAAGTCGCGGGTGGCGATGGCCGTCGAGATGATGAACGTCGGGGTCAGCTCGATCTCCAGCCCGCCGGACGCGGGCTCCTCCTCGACCGGCTCCGCGGCGGTCGCCGGGGGCGGCGGGGCGTCCGCCGGGGTCCACTGCGGGAGGACGATCTCGTCGTCCATCCGCTCGAACACCAGCCGGACGGGCATGCCGACCCGCACCTCGTCGGGCGGGCAGCCGTTGACGTTCCCGACGACCCGGACGCCCTCCTCCAGCTCCACGACCGCGACCGCGTACGGGGGCGTCCGGCCGGGGACGGGCGGGTGATGGTGGACGACGTAGCTGTGCACCTCGCCGCGTCCGCTCGCCACGACGTAGTCGCGGTTCGGCGAGTGGCACTTCGGGCACATCGGGCCGGGCGGGTGGCGGAGCGTTCCACAGTCGGCGCAGCGCTGGATGCGCAGCTCGCCCGCGTTCACCCCGTCCCAGAAGAACGCGGTGTCCTGGCCGATCGCGGGCCGCAGCGGATACCGCCCGCCGGTGCCGCCGGTGCTTCCGGCGGGCGGGCGCGGGCCGGGCTTGAACTTCAGCACCCGGAACAGCATCTCGGCGACGCGCTCGTCGGTCTCGTCGTACCAGGTCTGGTGCCAGGTGACGAAGTAGCCCTCGCCCATCGCGGTCCGCTTCGGGCCGGTGACGCCGCCGAACCGCATCCGCGTGCTCAGCTGCTCGCCGACCTTCACGTAGCGGTCGTAGACCTGGTCGCAGTTGGTCGCGACGATGCCGGTGTAGCCGGCCGCGTCCAGCATCGCCAGCACGTCGTCCGCGGCGCCCCGCTGGTCCGGCCGCCGGACCAGGCCGGGCATCGACCACACCTGGATCATCGCGGGCGGCGCGACGTCGTCCCAGGTCCCGGTGTCGCCGAGGGCCTGCGTCCAGTTGCGGATCATCGCGGCGTTCACCGGGTCGGGGCAGGGCAGCGGGGGCCCCTCGCCGGCGGCCTCCAGCCGGCCGGCGAGGGCCATCAGTTCGTCGTGCACGGGTCTCCTCGTTCCGTGGGCTCCCGGGTCAGCGCGGTGCGCGGGCTCCCGGGTCAGCGCGGTGCGCGGGGCAGCCCGAGGCCGATCATCGCGATCAGCTCGCGCTGGATCTCGTTGACGCCGCCGCCGAAGGTGAGCACGAGGGCGCCCTTCGCCATCCGGTCGGTCACCCGCATGAACTCGGCGGTCTCCGGGTCGCCCGGGTCGCCGTACCGGGCGAGGACGTCGCCGACGATCCGGCCGACCTCCTGCACCCGCTCCGACGCGTAGATCTTCGTGGCGGACGCGTCCGCCGCGCCGAGCCAGCCGAGGTCCTGGTTCGCCGCGACCTGCCAGTTCAGCACCTCGTTGACGCGCTGGTAGGCGTGCGCGCGGGCGAGCGCGCGGCGGACGGCGGGCTCCTCGATGAGCGGCCGCCCGTCCCGCCCGGTCGTGGCGCGGGCCCAGTGCTCCAGCCGGTTGCGCGCGCGCCCGATGGTGCCGGCCGGGCCGAGCGTGACCCGCTCGTGGTTGAGCTGGTTGACGATCAGGTCCCAGCCGTTGTTCTCCCCGCCGATCAGCATGTCCGCCGGGACGCGGACGTCCTGGAAGTAGGTGGAGTTGGTGTGGTGGGCGCCGTCCATCGTGATGATCGGCGTCCAGGAGAAGCCGGGGTCCTTGCAGTCCACGATGAGCATCGAGATGCCCTTGTGCTTCTTCGCGGACGGGTCGGTGCGCGCGGCGAGCCACACGTAGTCGGCGGTCTGCGCGCCCGAGGTGAAGATCTTCTGGCCGTTCACGACGTAGTGGTCGCCGTCCTTGACGGCGGTGGTGCGCAGCGCGGCGAGGTCGGTGCCGGCGCCCGGCTCGCTGTAGCCGATCGCGAAGTGGCACTCGCCGGCGAGGATGCGCGGGATGAAGAACTCCTTGTGCGCGTCGGTGCCGTACTGCAGGATCGTCGGCGCGACGGAGTTCAGCGTGATGAGCGGGTAGGTGACCTCGGCGCGGGCGATCTCGTTGGCGAAGATCGTCTGCTCGACGGGGCCGAAGCCGCGGCCGCCGTACTCCTTCGGCAGCGCGACGCCGAGCATCCCGTCGCGCCCGAGGCGCCGGCAGTGCTCGAGGTAGGGCGGGCCGAACGGGTCGGCGTTGATCGCGGCGCGCTGCTCCGCGGTCAGGCAGTTCTCGAAGTACTCGCGCAGCTCGGCGCGGAGCTTCTTCTGTTCGCCGGTCAGGTCGATGAACATTCAGGCCTCCTGAGCGATGAGCGCGCCGAGCGAGTCGAGACGGTCTTCCGCCCCGCCGAGCAGGTGCCCGGCCTGCTTGCCCCAGGCGAAGTAGCGATGCAGCGGGTAGGTGATGTCGAGGCCGATGCCGCCGTGCAGGTGCTGGCACGTGTAGAGCGCCTTCACGACGGGGTCGCACGCGTTGTAGGCCGCGATCGTGAGCAGTTCCTCGGCGTCGGCGGCGCCCTCGGCGAGCCGCCACACGCCGGCCCAGACGGCCACGTCCAGCGCGCGCTTGGCGATGTAGACGTCGCTGATCTGCATGGTGACGGCCTGGAACTGCGCGAGCGCCCGCTCGAACTGCTCGCGGGTCTTGGTGTACTCCTTGGTGAGCTCCAGCGCGCCCTCGATGACGCCGGACGACAGCGCGACCGCGCCCGCGACGGCGGACAGCCGGAGGGTGTCCCAGGCGGCGCCGTCGGCGACCCCGCCGAGGAGCGCGCCGGCGCCGACGCGGACGCCGTCGAGCGCGATCCGCGACAGCGGCTCGCTGGTCGCGGAGTGCTGCGGCGTGATCGTCACGGCGGACGGCTCGACGAGGAAGACCCCGATGCCGGCGCCCTCGACCCGCGCGGGGACGAGGATCCGCGCCGCCTCCCGCGCGTAGGGGACGAACGTCTTGACGCCGTCGAGCACGTAGCCGTCGCCGTCCGGGCGGGCGGTCGTCGCGATCTCGCCGGCCGGGCCGACCTCGCGGTACGCGCCGGTCAGCACGGTCTCGCCGTCGGTCAGCGGCGCGAGCAGCGCGCGCTGCTCCGCGGTGCCGTGCCTCGCGATCGGGACGGCCGCCAGCGCCAGCGACGCGTACACCGGGATCGGGGCCGTCCGCACGCCCGCCTCGCGCAGGATCACCGCGAGCTCCACCGGCCCGAGCCCGGCGCCGCCGGCGTCCTCGGGCAGCACGGCGCCGAGCAGCCCGGCCTGCGCGAACGCCTTCCAGGTGGCGCCGTCATAGGGGGCGCCGCTCTTCTCGAACGCCTCCAGCCGCTCCTGCGCGGCCTCCCGCGCGAGCAGGTCCGCCGCGAGCCCCTTCAGCTCCTGCTGGGTCTCGTCGAGGTTGAAGTCCACTCATCCGCTCCCTTCCTGGCGCGGCCGGCCGGACGGACGCCCACGGCGAAAAAGTAGAACAGATTCTAGTCTGTGTCCAGCGACCTGATCACCATCGCGGAAACGGGGATTCACCTAGCAAGTAAGGGTTCGGTGACCATGCGGGGGACGCCCGATCGGCGACCCGCCGCGGCCGATCAGATAACAGGTTCTCGCGCGGCCTGTACGCTGGGGGCCGAGCGGCGGCGCAACGGGCGCCCGCGCGAGGAGGATGACCGTGACCGCAGAGCCGACAGTGACCGGGGACGAGCCTTCGGGCGGCGCCGCGGCGGACCGGCGGGCGGGCCAGGCCGCGGGGCAGGGCGTGCGCTCGCGCAGCCAGCACCAGCGGCGCAAGCGTATCGTCCAGGCCGCCGCCGCGCTGGCCTCGCGCGGCGGCATCGAGGCGATGCAGATGCGCACCGTCGCCGAGCGCGCCGGCGTCGCGCTCGGCACCCTCTACCGCTACTTCCCGTCCAAGATGGACCTGGTCGTCGCGGTCGTCAGCGAGGAGATCGACCTCCTGGAGCGCAGCATCGAGCGCCGCCCGCCGCGCGGCGGGTCCGCCGCCGAGCGCACCGTCGAGGTGCTGATGCGCGCCACGCGGGGGCTGATGCGCGAGCCCGAGCTCGCCGAGGCGCTGATCCGCTCGCTGCTGCTGTCGGACGTCAAGACCGACTTCAGCGACCGGATGACGAACCTGATGCTGCGCGCCGCGGTCGGCCCGGCGGGCGACATCCCGGCCGACGACCGGCGCCGCGTCGTCGCCCGCGCGCTGTCGTCCGTCTGGACGATGGAGATGATCGAGATGCTGCGCGGGCAGGCGACCGCCGAGGTGATCCAGGGCCGCCTGGAGATCTCCGCCGACCGCCTCCTCACCGACTGACCCGCCGCCGCTTCCCGCCCGCTCCCCCGGGGCCCGCGCCGCCCCGCTCGTCCCGCCGGGCGCCCGTTCCTTTCCCGTGTGCGGCCCGTCACCGCCCACTACGCTGGACGCGACCGGAGCGGACGAAGAAGGTGTGCCAGTGACCGAGCAGGAACCGATCCTCAGCGACGGGGTCATCATCGAGTTCATCGATGGCAAGGACGTTCCCGTCAAGCACAAGGACTTCGGTGACCGCGCCGTCGTGATGCGCGACGCGAAGAACCCCGAGGGGCCCATCCTCTACTTCACCGAGGCCGAGTGGGACGCCTTCATCGCCGGCGTCAAGGACGGCGAGTTCGACGACCTCCTCGAGGAGGAGCCCGCGGAGGGCTGACGTCCCGCCGCCCGCGTCCCCGGGGGTACGGCGGCGCGGGCGGCGAAGCTCCCCGGCTCAGCCCGGGTGCCGCAGCGCGGTCCAGCGCTCGGCGAGCGCCCGCTCGGCGTCGGGCGTGAGGGAACCCCAGAGGCGCAGGCGGGCGAGGCCGCCGTCGGGATAGATGTTCACACGGACCTGCGCGACCTCGGGCGTCTCGATGCGGAAGCGGTGGCGGGCGTCGGGTTGGAGGCGGGTCCGCGGCAGCAGGGTCGTGCCGTCGGGGGTGGTGAGGGAGACCTCGGCGGGCGCGTTGAACTTCAGGTTCGTGGTGTCGATCTCCGCCAGCCGGATCGTTCCCGGTGCGGCCAGCCGGACGAGCGCCCACTCGTTGCCGGGCTCGCGGCGGCGCGCGGTCTCCCACCCTTCGGCCTGGTTGCGGGCGAGGCCGGGGAACAGCATGTTGTCCGGCGACGAATAGAACATGTTGGAGCATTCGAGGACGCGGGCGCCGTTCTCCAGGGCGGCCAGGTCGACGGTGAGCCCGGTCAGGAACGCGGGGTCGGGGACGACGTCGCCGTGCACGCGGATCCGCGCGATCCCGCCGTCCGGGAACATGTTCAGCCGGACGTGGGTGAAGAGGCGCTCGGCGTCCACCGGGAAGGCGTGCGCGGTGTCGCCCTTCAGCGGGCTCTTCGGGACGATCTCCACCCAGTCCGCGCCGGAGAGGTCGGCGGCGGGGCCGTCCACCGCGCAGGCCTCGACGGACGCGTGCGGCGGGTAGTTGCCCTTGAACCAGGCGGTGTCGATGACGACGCCGCGGATCACGCCGGGCAGTCCGAGCCGGACCACCGCCCAGTCGTGGCCGGGCTCGCGGCGGCGGCGGGTCTCCCAGCCGTCGTACTCCTGGCCCTTCGGGCCGAACGTCTCGGGCCGGAACGCCGGCGGCCACGGGTTGACCAGGTTCTCCTTCTCCTCGAAGGACTCGTCGCTGGCGGCGGTGACCGAGCCGCCGAGGGTGCGGACGGCGAGGTCGGGAAGGGTCGTGAAGTCGGTCAAGGCGCCTCCTTGCGGGTGAGCATGCGGCCGGACGGGGTGCCGTCGACGGGGACGCCGCGCAGCCAGGTCGTGCGGACGGTCCCGGTGAGGGTGCGGCCCTCGTACGGGGTGACGGGGTGGCGGTGGCGCAGGCGGGCGGGGTCGACGGTGAAGGGGGCGTCGGGGTCGAAGGCGACGAGGTCGGCGTCGTTGCCGGCGGCGATGCGCCCCTTGCCGGGGACGGCGGCGAGTGCGGCGGGCGCCTCGGCCATCCAGCGGACGACGGTCGCGAGGTCGTGCCCGCGCGCGCGGGCGGCCGTCCAGACGGCGGGGAGGCCGAGCTGGAGCGAGGAGATCCCGCCCCAGGCGGTGGCGAAGTCGCCCTGTTTCAGGTCGGGCGTGGACGGCGAATGGTCGCTGACCACGCAGGAGATGACACCGGACGCGAGGCCCTGCCAGAGCGCGTCGCGGTTGGCCGGGTCGCGGATCGGCGGGCAGCACTTGTAGGCGGGCTCCCGCGCCTCGCCGTCGGACAGGACGAGGTAGTGCGGGCAGGTCTCGGCGGTGATGGGAAGGCCGTCCGACTGCGCCTTGGCGAGGGGTTCGAGGCAGTCGGCGGCGGACAGGTGCAGGATGTGGGCGCGCACGCCGGTCTCCCCGGCGAGCCGGATCACCTGCTCGACGGCGCGGCGCTCGGCGGCGGGCGGCCGGGACGCGAGGAACGCCGGGTACCCGCCGTCCGCCGGGGCGGTCAGCGCGGACGGGTCCTCGGCGTGCACGATGACGAGGCCGCCGAACGCGGCGATCTCGCGGAACGCGTCCCGCATCTCGCCGGGCGACAGCGGCGGGAACTCGGGGACGCCGGAGTCGGACGCGAAGCACTTGAACCCGAAGACGCCGCCGTCGTGCAGCGGGCGCAGCGACGGCACGTTCCCGGGGATCGCGCCGCCCCAGAACCCGACGTCGACGTGCAGCTTCCCGGCCGCGGCGGCGCGCTTGGCGGCGAGCGCGGCGGCCGACACGGTCGGCGGCAGCGAGTTCAGCGGCATGTCGATGAGGGTGGTGACGCCGCCCGCGGCGGCGGCGCGGGTCGCGGTCGCGAACCCCTCCCATTCGGTGCGGCCCGGTTCGTTGATGTGGACGTGGGTGTCGACGAGCCCCGGCAGCAGCGCGGTGTCGCCGAGGTCGGTCTCGGACGCGGCGGGCAGCGGAGCGTCGCGTTCGGCGACCTCCGCGATGCGGCCGCCCGCGACGGCGACGGCGGCGGGCCGCTCGCCGTCCGGCAGGACGGCCCGCCGGGTGCGGATCACCAGGTCGTAGGTCACGCGGCTCCTCCCAGGGCGGGCCAGTCGCGGCCGATGCGCTCGGCCAGCCGTTCGAGGAGCGGGCCGGCGTCCGCCATGCACCGCTCCGGGTCGGGTTCGAGGTCGGTGAGGGCGTACGCGTCCTGCAGCCGGGCCTTGCGGAGCTGCTCGCCGGTGAGCGCGCACCGTCCGGCGACGGCGATCGCGGGGACGCCGTGCCGGGCGGCGGCGCGGGCGACGCCGACGGGCGCCTTGCCGCGCAGCGACTGCCGGTCCAGCGACCCCTCGCCGGTGATCACCAGCCGGGCGCCGCTGACGCGGGCGGGGAAGCCGAGCAGGTCGAGCAGGTGGGCGATGCCGGGACGGACGGTGGCGCCGAGGAACGCCATCGCCCCGAACCCGGTCCCGCCCGCCGCGCCCGCGCCCGGACGGTCCGCCGCGTACGCGCCGAGGTCGCGGCGGGCGATCTCGTCCAGCCGGGCGAGGCCGCGCTCCAGCGCCCGGACGTCCGCCGCGGACGCCCCCTTCTGCGGGGCGAACACCGCGGCGGCGCCGTCCGGGCCGAGGAGGCGGTTGTCGACGTCGCTCGCCACGACGACCGTCACGCCGCGCAGCCGTGACGGCAGGCCGCCCGGGTCGATCGAGGCGAGCGACCGCAGCGCCCCGCCGCCGGGCGGGAGCGGCTCGCCGTCCGCGTCGAGGAACCGGGCGCCGAGCGCGGCGGCCATCCCGGTGCCGCCGTCGGTGCAGGCGCTGCCGCCGAGGCCGAGGACGATCCGGGTCGCGCCGCGCCCGATCGCCGCCGCGATCAGCTCGCCGGTCCCCCGGCTGGACGCCTCCAGCGGCGCGAGCGTCCCGCCGGGCAGCCGCCGCAGCCCGGACGCCTCCGCCAGCTCGATCACCGCGGTCCCGTGGCGGACGGCGTAGGACGCGGCGACCGGCCGCCCGGTCGGCCCGGACACCTCCGTCCCGGCCTCGGTGAACCCGCAGGCCACGGCCGCCTCGACGGTGCCGTCCCCGCCGTCGGCGACGGGCAGCGGGACGAGGGGCACGTGCGGGACCGCCCGCGCGAGCCCCGCCGCGACGTGCCCGGCGACCTCGGCGGCGGTCAGCGAGCCCTTGAACTTGTCGGGCGCGATCAGCACGTGACCCCGCACGCGCGCCTCCTTTCCGGGGTTGCGGGACGGGACTACGGGACGGGTTCGTACTCGCGGACGGCGTCGATCCGCACGCCGTTGGCCGTGTCGGCCTCCCGCTCGATCATGATCTCGACGAGCACGGGCCGTGACGTGCGGGCGGCCTCCTTGCGCGCCCACTCCAGCGCGGGCCGGATGTCGCCGGGCTCCATAACCCGGCGGCCGGCGCAGCCGTACGCCTCCATGATCTTGACGTTGTCGGTGCCGTGCTCGTCGTAGCGCAGGTCGACCTGGTAGTTCATGTCATAGCCGCCGTGGTCCTCCGCCATGCGGATCAGCCCGAGGTACTCGTTGTTCAGCATGATCAGCACGAACGGGACGTCGTACTGCGCGGCCACCGCCAGCTCCTCGACGAGGAACTGGAACGAGTAGTCGCCGACGATCCCGACGACCTCGGCGTCCGGCTCGGTGCGGGCCAGGGCCGTCTTCACGCCGATCGCGGCGGGGATCTCCCAGCCGAGCGGCCCGGCCTGCCCGCACACCTGGTAGTGCCGGGGCTTCGCCGCCTTCTGGTGCTGGCCGCCCCAGATCTGGTACAGCCCGATCGCGGTGACGAAGTAGGTGTCCGGCCCGTAGAACTCGTTGATCTCCTTGTAGACGCGGGGCGCCTTGATCGGGACGTCGTCGAAGTCCTCGCGCCGGGTCAGCGTCGCCTTCAGCTCCTGGATCCGCGCGACCCACTCCCCCGCGCGACGGCCCGCGCCGCGCTCGCGCGCGAGGTCGATGATCGCGCGCAGGAACAGCCTCGTGTCGGACACGATCCCGAGGTCCGGGCCGAACACCTTCCCGATCTGGGTGGGCTCGATGTCGACGTGGATGAACGTCCGTCCTTCGCGGTAGACGTCGAGCTGCCCGGTGTGGCGGTCGCCGAACCGGGCGCCGAGCGCCAGGACCAGGTCGGATTCGAGGAACGAGGCGTTGCCGTACCGCTGCGACGTCTGCACGCCGGTCATCCCGGCGTAGAGCGGATGGTCCTCGTCCATCGCGCCCTTGCCCATCAGCGTGGCCTGGACGGGGATCTGCAGCAGCTCGGCCAGCTCCACCAGCTCGGCGTGCGCGTCCGCGAGGATCACGCCGCCGCCCGCCAGGATCAGCGGACGCTCCGCCGCCAGCAGCAGGTCGAGGGCCTTCTCGACGCGCGGCCGGTGCGGTTCGGCCTTCGCGACCGGCAGCGGCGCGTCGATCGAGGCGTCCCACTCGATCAGCTGCCTCTGCACGTCGATCGGAAGGTCGATCAGGACGGGCCCGGGCCGGCCGCTGCGCGCGATCCGGAACGCCTCCCGGAAGATCCACGGCGCCTGCGCGGCCTCCTTCACCTGCACCGCCCACTTCGTGACGGGCTCGGCGATCGACACGATGTCGACGGCCTGGAACGCCTCCTGGTGCAGCTTGTCCGACGCCGCCTGCCCGGTGATGCACAGGATCGGGACGGAGTCGGCGTGCGCGGTGTACAGGCCGGTGATCATGTTGGTGCCGGCCGGCCCGGAGGTGCCGACCGCGACGCCGACGCCGCCGGTCGTGCGCGACCAGCCGTCGGCCATGTGCGCCGCGCCCTCCTCGTGCCGGACGATCAGGTGCGCGATCCCGCCGTCCTCCTCCATCGCCTTGTACAGCGGCAGGATCGCGGCGCCGGGGCAGCCGTAGACGACGTCCACGCCTTCGGACTTCAGGACCTCGACCACCGCCCGCATGACGGGCATCTTCGCCATGATGCTTCTCCTTCGGTTCCGGGTGGTCAGGCGGCCGTGGTGCCGGAGGCGCGGCCGGAGAGGTCCTCGACGACCTTCAGCAGCGCGGAGTGGTCGAGGGAGCCGTAGCCGCGGGCGCGGGCGGCGGCGATGAGCTGGGCGACCATGCCCGTCATCGGCAGCGACACGTCGGCGGAGCGGGCGGCGGCGGTCGCGATCCCCATGTCCTTGTGGTGCAGGTCGATGCGGAAGCCGGGCGCGAACTCCCGGTCCAGCATCGACTCGCGCTTGAGATCGAGGATGCGGCTGGCGGCGAGCCCGCCCGCGATCACGTCGATGCCGGCGCGGGCGTCCACCCCGGCCGCCTCCATCAGCACGATCGCCTCGGCGACCAGCGCGTACGTACCGCCGACGATCAGCTGGTTGGCGGCCTTGACGTACTGGCCCGCGCCGCTGCCGCCGACCCGCGCGACGGTCCTGCCGACCGCCTCGAAGACCGGCGCAGCGGCGGCGACGTCCGCCTCGTCCCCGCCGACCATGATCGACAGGACGGCGTCCTTCGCGCCCTTCTCGCCGCCGCTGACCGGCGCGTCCAGCACCCGCAGCCCGCGCTCCCGCCCGGCCTCGGCGACCCTGATCGACGTCTCCGGCCGGATGGTGGAGAAGTCGATGCACAGCGTCCCGGGCGCGGCGTTCTCCAGGACGCCGTCCGGGCCGAAGTACACGGCCTCGACGTGCTCGTCCTGCGGCAGCATCGTGACGACGACCTCCGCGCCCGCGACCGCGGCCGCGACCCCGTCCGCCGCCGATCCGCCGGCCGCGACCAGCGCGTCCACCCCCTTCGGGACGACGTCGTAGCCGGTCACGTCGTGGCCCGCGCGGACCAGGTGGGCCGCCATCGGCGCGCCCATGATGCCGAGCCCGATGAATCCGATCTTGCTCATGTGCGGTGGTTCTCCATCCATGCGAAGTCCGGCTGCGGGTCCACGTACTCCAGGGCGATCCGGCCGCGGTAGCCGATCTCGTCGAGGAGCGCGAACAGCGCGCCGAAGTCGATGCCGCCGGTGCCGGGACGGCCGCGGCCGGGCGCGTCGGCGATCTGCACGTGGCCGATGTCCGCGGCGTGCTCGCGCGCGGCCTTCTCCACGTCGTCGCCGTTGCTGACCAGGTGGAACGTGTCGAACAGGAGCTTGACGTTCGCGGCCCCGGCCGCGCGTGCCCGCTCCACGACCGCCATCGCGTCGGCGGCGGTCTCCAGCGGGTAGGCGCCGTTCAGGCCGCGCGCGAGCGGCTCGACGAGCAGCGTCCCGCCGAACGCGCCGACCTTGCGGGCGGCGTAGGTGAGGTTCTGCACGGCGACCCGGTCCTGCTCGGACGCGGCGACGCCGTCGAGGCGCTGCCCGTAGAGCGCGTTGAACGCCCGGACGCCCGTCCGCTCGGCGATGCGCGCGGTGACGTCCACGCTCGCGCGGAACTCGGTGGCGCGCGCAGGGTCCGACAGCACGCCCCGCTCCCCCGCCGGCATGTCGCCCGCGTACAGGTTGAGGCCGATGAGCCGGACGCCCGCGTCCTCGATCGCCTGGCAGAACGCGTCCTCCTCGGACGCGGACGGCACCGGCACGCCCGGCCACGGCCACCAGAACTCGACGGCGTCGAACCCGGCGTCCTTCGCGGCCGCGGGCCGCTCCAGCAGCGGCAGGTCGGTGAACAGGATCGAGCAGTTGACGGCCCACTCACGGCTCGCATTCATGCGTCCTCCTTGTGGGGGGCGACCCCCCACGCCCCCCGGCAACCCCGCCGCATGCCCTCGCTTCGCTCGGTCATGCGGCTTCCCTCGAACGTTGGTAGCTCTGCCAGCTGCCATGTTCGGTGATGTCGGTCAGCCCGGCATAGGAGGCGGACGGCCGGCGCAGCAGCATGGCGAGCGCCGACGACCCGTCGTCCAGCTCGATCACGCCGAGCTCCAGCTCGGGCGGCTCGGCGGGCAGCAGCCGGTCGCGCAGCACGTCGAGGGTCACCTCGTACACCTCGCCGGCGACGCGGGCGCCGCCGTGCGCGACGGGCGCCAGCGCCGGGCAGCGGTCCCCGACCGAGTAGAAGCGGTAGCGGGGCGCGGTGCCGGCGGACGCGACGAGCGGCGCCCCGTCCAGCAGGTGATGCAGCGGTCCCCCGCGCATCGCGCCTCCGTTGAGGAATATGGGTGGCACGTCCTCTCCTCCGTTCACTGGGCCGCCGCGACGGCGGCCCGGTCGTGGTGGATCGGCCCGTTGATCTGCCCCAGGGGCAGCGCGGTGCCGTCGCGGCGCGCGGCGGTGAACTCCGCCGCGATCGCCAGCGCGGTCTCCTCGGGGGTGCGGGCCCCGAGGTCGAGCCCGATCGGGGAGCGCAGCCGCGCCAGCTCCCGGTCGGACAGCCCGGCCGCACGCAGCCGGGCGAGCCTGTCGTGATGGGTGCGCCGCGACCCCATCGCCCCGACGTAGGCGACGGGCAGCCGCAGCGCGACCTTCAGCAGCGGGACGTCGAACTTGGCGTCGTGCGTCAGCACGCACACCACCGTCCGGCCGTCGAGCGCGCCGCGTTCCGCCTCGGCGGCGAGGTAGCGGTGCGGCCAGTCGACGACGACCTCGTCGGCGCCGGGGAAGCGGGCCGGCGTGGCGAAGACGGGCCGCGCGTCGCAGACCGTCACGCGGTAGCCGAGGACGCTTCCCTGCCGCGCGAGCGCCGCCGCGTGGTCGATCGCGCCGAAGACGAGCAGCCGCGGCGGCGGCGCGTAGCCGTGGACGAACGCCTCGACGTCGTCGCGGCACCGCACGGAGATCATGCCGGTCCTCCCGGCGTCGAGCATGGCGCGGGCCTCGGCGACGACCGCGGCGTCGATGTCGGCGCGTCCGGTGGTGCCGGTGTGGTGGGACGGGTGGACGGCCAGGACGCCCGACCCGTCCACCAGGTGCGCGAACGCGACCTGCTCGTCACGCGCGAGCGCCGACGCGGGGACCGGCCCCGGCGACACGAGCACCTCGACCGTCCCGCCGCAGGTCAGGCCGACGGCGAACGCGTCGTCGTCGCTGTACCCGAACGTCTCGCGGACGGTCTCGCCGGTGTCGAGGGCCGCGCGGCACAGCTCGTACACCGCGCTCTCGACGCAGCCGCCGGACACGCTCCCGACGGCCTCCCCGTCGGCGGACACGGCCATCGCCGCGCCCGGCGCGCGCGGCGCGCTGCCGCGGACGGACACCACGACGGCGACGGCGTACCGCACGCCCGCGTCGTTCCAGGCGGCGAGCCGGTCGGCGATCTCACGCATGGACGGTCCTCATCTCTCCCGGGGCCTCACTTGATCCCGAGGGCTTCCTCGATCGGATGCAGGGCGAAGTAGGCGACGAACACCAGCGACAGCGGGTACAGCAGCCAGTGGATCTCCGCGAACCTCCCGCGCGCGACCTTGAGCAGGGTGTAGGCGAGCACGCCGGCGGCGACGCCGACCGTGATCGAGTACGTGAACGGCATCAGCACGATGGTGAGGAACGCCGGGATGGCGATCTCCATGTCGGCCCAGTCGATCTTGCGGGCGTGCGCCATCATCAGCGCGCCGACGACGACCAGGGCGGGCGCGGCGGCGCCGACCGGGACGACCCCGGCGAGCGGCGTCAGGAAGATCAGCGCGGTGAGCAGCAGGCCGGTGACGACGCTGGCGAGGCCGGTGCGGGCGCCCTCGGCGACGCCCGCCGCCGACTCCACGACCGCGGTGTTCGCCGAGCCGTTGACGCCGCCGCCGACGATCGCGCCGAACCCGTCCACGGTGAGGATGCGGCTGAGGCCGGGCAGCCTGCCGTTCTCGTCGGTCATCCCGGCCTCCTCGCAGACGCCGAGGATCGTCCCCATCGCGTCGAAGAACCCGGACAGGACCAGCGTGAACAGCACGACCGTCGCGGTGACGACGCCGGCCCGGCCGAACCCGCCGAACAGGTCGACCTTGAACATCAGCCCGAAGTCGGGCGTCGCGACGACCGAGTGCGGCAGCTTCGGCTCGACCGCGCCCCAGGACTTCGGGTCCACCTTCGCGACCTTGTCGACGATGACGGCGAACACGGTCGCGGCGACGATGCCGATCAGGATCGCGCCCGGCACCCGGCGGATGAACAGCACGAGCGTCAGCACCAGGCCGGCGCAGAACACCAGCACCGGCCAGCCGACGAGCTGCCCGAACACGCCGAGCTGGACGGGCGTGGACGCGGTGTCGTGGTGGCCGACGAACCCGGCGTCCACCAGGCCGATCAGCGCGATGAACGCGCCGATGCCGACGCCGATCGCCTGCTTGATCGCCAGCGGGATCGCGTCCATGATCAGCTGCCGGATCCCGGTGACCGCGAACAGCACGATCACCACGCCCTCCAGCACGACCAGGCCCATCGCCTGCGGCCACGTCATGTGCGGCGCGGCCTGGAACACCACGATCGGCGTCACGCCGAGCCCGGCCGCCATCGCCAGTGGGGCGTTGCCGACCAGGCCCATCAGCAGCGTCGTCAGCCCGGCCGACAGCGCGACCATCGTGGTGAGCTGCGCGGGGTCCAGCGTGGCGCCGGTGACGTCCTTCGCGTCACCGATGATCAGCGGGATGAGGATGACCAGGTAGGCCATCGCGACGAAGGTGGTGAGCCCGCCGCGCACCTCGCGGGCGACGGTGGTGCCCCGCCCGCGCAGGTCGAAGAACCGGTCGAGCGCGGAACGGTCGGGGGTGGACGGCTTCTCCGGAAGCCTCTCCTGGGTCTCGGTCACGGTTCGTGCCCTCCTCTAGGGCGTGATCGACTACCGGCGCGGCCCCGCGGGCCGTCCGTGCTGGTCGATCGGGTGCGGTTGTGGGGTGGATGCCCGCGCCGTCCCCCGAGACGGAGCGCGGGCCGCCCCTGTTGATCAATCGCTGGCCGGAGACTCCCTGATGATGTGCTCCGGTCGAACCGGCACTCGGGTGAGCGCTCTGCCCGTGGCGTCGCGGATGGCGGCGACGATCGCGGGCGTGGAGGAGAGCGTGGGTGGCTCTCCGGCGCCGCGGAGCCCGTATGGGGCGTCCGGGTCGGGGTTCTCGAGGATGTCGAGCCGCATCGGCGGCATGTCGAGGATGGTCGGGATGAGGTAGTCGGTGAAGGACGGGTTCCGGACGAAGCCGCCGGACACGACGATCTCCTCCATCACGGCGAGGCCGAGGCCCTGCGCGGAGCCGCCGTGGATCTGGCCCTCCAGCGACAGCCGGTTGAGGATCTTCCCGACGTCCTGGACGGCGGCCATCTCGACCACCTTGACCAGGCCGAGGTCGGCGTCCACGTCGACGACGGCGCGGTGCACGCACAGGGCGAGCTGGGTGTGGGTGACGCCCTGGCCGGTGACCGGGTCCATGCCGGTGGTGGGGCGGTGGTGGAACTCGCGGGTCTCCTCGATGGCGTCGTCGCCGAGGACGTCCTCGATGCTGCCGAGCACCCCGGCCGCCCGGGAGACGATCTTTCCGCCGATCGCGGACAGGTCGTCGTGGCCGTACCGGCGGGCGGCGCGCGCGAGCAGTTCGGCGCGGACGGCCTCGCAGGCGGTCTTGACGGCGCCGCCGGACATGTACGACTGGCGGGACGCGCTGGACGAGCCCGCGTCGCCGACCTTGTTGTCCGCGGGCGCGATGGTGACCTTCTGGACGCCCAGCTCGGTCCGCGCGACCTGCGCCTGGACGGTGACGAGTCCCTGCCCGACCTCGGCGGCGGCGGTGTGCACGAGCGCGGTCGGCTCGCCGCCGATGACCTCCAGCCGGACGCGGGCCGTGGAGAAGTCGTCGAAGCCCTCGGAGAAGCAGATGTTCTTGATCCCGACGCCGTAGCCGACGCCGCGCACGACGCCCTCGCCGTGCGTGGTCTGGGACGCGCCGCCGGGCAGGTTCCGGATGTCAGACGCGTCCAAGGCCGGCGGCATCGGCATCGCCTCCAGCCGCGTCAGCATCTCCGCGAGCGGCGCCGGCGACTCGATGACCTGGCCGGTCGCGAGCTCCGAGCCCTGCGAGACGGCGTTGCGGCGGCGGATCTCGACCGGGCTCAGCCCGCAGGCGGCGCCGACCTTGTCCATCATCGACTCGTAGGCGAAGCACGCCTGCACCGCACCGAACCCGCGCATCGCGCCGCACGGCGGGTTGTTCGTGTACACCCCGTACGCGTCGATCTTGATGTTGGGGATCTCGTACGGGCCGACGCCGAGCGACGCGGCGTTCCCGGTGACGTTCCGGGTGGACGAGGTGTACGCGCCGCCGTCCAGGATGATCTCCACGTCGGCGTAGACGAGCTTCCCGTCCGCCGTGGCACCGTACTCGTACCGCATGAATGCAGGGTGCCGGTGGACGTGCCCGAAGAACGACTCGTACCGGTTGTACGACATCTTCACCGGCTTCCCGGTGTGCAGGGCGAGCATCGCCGCGTGGATCTGCACGGAGAGGTCCTCGCGGCCGCCGAACGCGCCGCCGACACCGGCGAGCGTCATGTGCACCTGCGACTCGTCCAGGCCGAGGCACGGCGCGATCTGCGACAGGTCGTTGTGCATCCACTGCGTGGAGACGTACAGGTCGACGCCGCCGTCCTCGGACGGGATCGCCAGGCCGGCCTCCGGCCCGAGGAACGCCTGGTCCTGGATGCCGACCTCGAACTCCTCCGACACGACGACGTCGGCCAGAGCGCGCGCGGCGTCGACGTCTCCGACGCGGACCGGCTGGTGCCGGGTGATGCCGCCGAGCGGCTGCACCTTCAGCCGCTCCGGGTCGGCGATCACGGCGCGCGGGTCGGTGATCGGCTCCAGCACCTCGTAGTCGACGGCGATGCGCTCCATGGCGCGGCGCGCGATCTCCGGGTGGTCGGCGGCGACGACCGCGATCGGCTCGCCCTGGTGCCGGACCTCCCCGATGGCGAGGACGGGCTGGTCCTCGGTGTGGTCCTCGCCGTACACCTTCTTGCCGGGGACGTCCTCGTGGGTGAGGACGGCGTGCACGCCCGGCGTCGCCAGCGCGGGCCCGATGTCGATCGAGCGGATGCGGGCGCGCGGGTGCGGGCTGCGCAGCGTCGCGCCCCACAGCATCCCGTCCATCCACAGGTCGGACGCGTACGCGAACTCGCCGGCGACCTTCAACGTGCCGTCGGGGCGCAGCGGGCTGTCGCCGACGCCGCCGATGCCGGGCGCCACGACGTGGCCAGGGCTCTTCACAGGGGCCGCCATCTACAGGACCTCCTCCGCGAGTCGCATGAGGCGCCGGTGGGCGTCGGCGCCGCGCCGCCCGACCACGTCCTGCGGGACGGAGACGAGCGTGTCGGCGGCGACGATCGTCCGGCCGCCGACGAGCAGCCGCTCCAGCGGCGGGGTGCCGCCGAACGCGAACGCGACCACCGGGTCGTCGACGGCGGCGTGGAAGCCGTCGACCCGCCACAGCGCGACGTCGGCGAGCTTGCCGGGTTCGAGGGTGCCGATCTCGTTCTCGCGGCCGAGGCAGCGGGCGCCGCCGAGCGTCGCCATCTCCAGCGCCTGCCGGGCGGTCAGCGCGGTCGGCCCGTAGCGGGCGCGCTGCATGTAGACCGCCTGCCGGATCTCCCCGGCGAGCGGGACGAACTCCGCCGACGCCGACCCGTCCACGCCCATCCCGACCGTCGCGCCCGCCTCCAGCAGGTGCGAGACGCGCGCGATGCCGGCGCCGAGGCGGGCGTTGGAGCTCGGGCAGTGCGCGGTGCCGGTGCCCGTCTCGGCGAGCCGCTTGATGTCGGTGTCGTGCAGGTGGACGCAGTGCGCGAGCCACACGTCCGGGCCGAGCCAGCCGATCGAGTCCATGTACTCGGTCGGGGTCATCCCGAAGTGCTCGTTGGTGTGCTCCTCCTCGTCGAGGGTCTCGGCGAGGTGGGTGTGCAGCCGGACGCCCTTGTCGCGCGCCAGCTCCGCCGACCGGACGAGCAGGTCGCGGGTGACGGAGAACGGGGAGCACGGCGCGACCGAGACGCGCAGCATCGAGCCGAACGAGGCGTCGTGGTAGCGGTCGATGGCCGCCGCGGTCTCGGCGAGGATCGTGTCGAGGTCCTCGACGACCTCGTCCGGCGGGAGGCCGCCCTGCGACTCGCCGCGGTCCATCGACCCGCGGCACGGCTGGAACCGGACGCCCAGCTCGGCCGCCGCCTCGATCTCGGCGGCGAACAGGTCGCCGCGCCCGCGCGGGAACAGGTAGTGGTGGTCGGACGAGGTGGTGCAGCCGGACTTGGCGAGCCACCCGAGCCCCGCGCTCGCCGCGCCCGCGACGACCTCGGCGTCCATCTTCGACCACGGCTTGTACAGGGTGGTGAGCCACTCGAACAGCGTGTTGTCGGTGGCCAGGCCCTGGCTCGCCCACTGGTACAGGTGGTGGTGCGCGTTGACCAGGCCGGGCGTGGCGAGGCAGCCGGTCCCGTCGATCCGGTCGGCGCCTGCGATCTCCGGCGCGGGGCCGGCGCCGACGGCGGTGATCCGGTCGCCCTCGATCACGAGGTGGCCGCCGGGGTGCTCGTCCCCCGACACGGTCACGACGTGCGCGTTCTCGATGATGGTCGTCACGGGTGTGTAGCCTTTCGCCGGGCCGCCAGCCGCACCGCGTCGAGGATCTTCTCGTAGCCGGTGCAGCGGCACAGGTTGCCGGCCAGCGCCTCGCGGATCTCGGCGTCGGACGGCGCGGGGTTGCGTTCGATCAGGTCGTGGGACTGGACGATCAGGCCGGGCGTGCAGAACCCGCACTGGACGGCGCCCGCCTCCACGAACGCCTGCTGGACGGGGTCGAGCCGCTCGTCGCCGGGCTGCCCTTCCGCCAGGCCTTCGACGGTGCGGACCTCGCGTCCCTCCGCCTGGCCCGCCGCGACGAGGCACGCGCAGGCCGGGACGCCGTCGAGGTACACCGTGCAGGAACCGCATTCGCCCTGCTCGCAGGCGTTCTTCGAGCCGGGGAGGCCCATCCGCTCCCGCAGCATGTAGAGCAGGCTCTCGCCCTCCCACACATCGTCGACGGTCTCCTCCGAGCCGTTGACGGTGACGTTCACGCGCATCAGGAAGCCTCCCTTCGCTCGGCGCGGTGGTCGTTCCAGGCCCAGGTCAGCGTGCGGCGCGCCATCACCGCCAGGGCGTGCTTGCGGTAGTCGGCGGTGCCGCGCACGTCGTCGATCGGCGCGGCGGCCTCGCGGACGAGCTCGCCGAACCGCTGCGCCACCGCGTCGGAGAGCGGGCCGCGGCCGTCCCAGTCGAGTTCGTTCGAGACGAACTCCTCGGCGGCGGTCGCGCGGCGGGGGGTCGGGGCGGCGGAGCCGACGCCCGTGCCGACGCGGCGCTCCTGCGGATGCAGCGCGACCGCGAACGAGCACACCGCGATCACCATCGCGTTCCGCGTGCCGATCTTGGAGAAGTACTGCGGGCCGGGCGCGGGCGCGGTCCAGATCGCGCGGATCAGCTCGTCCGGCTCCAGCGCGTTCCGCTTCACGCCCAGGTAGAACTCCGTCGCCGGGATCATCCGGACGCCGCGCTCCGCCGACTCCACCTCGATCACCGCGTCCCCGGCCAGCAGCGGCGGGTGGCTGTCGCCGGCGGGCGACGCGGCGCCGAGGTTGCCGCCGATCGAGCCGCGGTTGCGGATCTGCGGGGACCCGACCGTCCGGGACGCCTGCGCGAGGCCCGGCAGCCGGTCCCCCAGCTCGCCGATCACCCGCACGTACGGGACGCCGGCGCCGATCCGCAGGCGGCCGTCCACCTCGTCCCACTCCGTCAGCTCGCGGACCCGGTTCAGGTCCAGCAGCGCCGCCGGCCGGTGCACGTCGAAGTTGATCTCCACCATGACGTCGGTGCCGCCCTGGATCGGCAGCGCCGCCGGCGTCTCGCGCTTCGCGGCCAGGGCGTCCGCCCAGGTCGCCGGGCGCAGAAAGTCCATGTCGCCGCCTCCTTCAGTGCCAGGCGGACGGGGCGTCCGGGGCGTCGTCGGTGAGCACGGTGCCCTCGATCAGCCCGTACGGGCGGTCCGCCGCGAAGTAGACCTCGTTGTCGTTGTCCATTCCGAACGGCTCCAGATCGACGAGGAAATGGTGCTTGTTCGGCATCGACATCCGCACCTCGCACAGTTCCGGACGTTCCTCCAGCGCCCGGCGTCCCATCGCATAGAGCGTCTGCTGAAGGGACAGGCTGTGCGTCGTGGCGAATGCGTCGAGGAGGGCTTTGCGGGCGGCCGCGTAAGACTCGTCCCATTTCGAGTCGGTGCCGCGGTGCCGCCATTGCGCCGTCACCGCCGTCGCGAGGATCCGGTCGTTGGTCGGTTCGAGCGTCGTGAACTCGTCCTCGACGAACCCGTGGAACTCGCTGCCGGTCGAGTTCAGGACGGTCAGGTCCTTGAGGCCGGAGACCACCGACTCGGCGCCGTCGGAGCCGTCGCTGTGGACCACCGCCGTCCGCACCTCCGTGCCGCCCTTGACGAACGAGTGCGGGCCGGTGATGCGGTCCCACGCGTACTCCTCAAGCTGCACGCGGGCGTGGTGAATGGTCGGCTGCGAGTCCACGAAATGGCGCGCCAGCAGCAGCCCGAACTCCTCCAGCTCCCCGATCCCGTACTTCTTCGCGAACGCGAACACGGTGTTCTTGTGCGTGTCGGTCGTCAGCACGGCGGCGTTGTCACCGGTCAGATGCACCTCGTCCATGTCACCGGACAGGAACACCCCGACGTTCAGGTCCCGGATGCGGTGCGTCCCGCCGTCCCTCGTCACGCGGACGACGCGGACCTCCGCCTTCCCGTAGCGGTTGGGGCCGAGAACGATGGCCATCGGGTTAGCTCCCTCGGTAGGTCGAGTAGGCGAACGGGCTCAGCAGCAACGGGACGTGGTAGTGCCGCCCGGCGTCGTCGATCGTGAACGCGACGGTGACCTCCGGGTAGAAGTCGGACAGGCCCGCGGTGTCGAACACCAGCCGGTGCACCCCGGTGCCCGGCTCGGCGCCCCACTCCTTGATCCGGCCGTCGGCGTCGGTGCGGGCCTGCGCGACCACCGTCCAGGTTCCGTCCGGCTCCCGCCGGTCGAGCCGGACCGCGACGCCCGCCGCCGGCAGGCCCTTCGCCGCGTCCAGCACGTGCGTGGACAGGCTCATCGCTCCCCCTCGGTGCCCGGCGCGGCGGCGAGCCTCGCCAGCCGCAGGTCGACGATCTTCGCCAGCTCGGTCCGGACGGCCGCCCGCTCTGCCTCGGCGCCGTTGCCGAGGCGCTCGCGCAGCGCGGCGAGCATCTCGGCGGCGCTGAGACCGGTCGCGCAGATCAGGAAGACGTGCCCGAACCGCTCCTCGTAGGCCCGGTTGCCCTCCACCAGCGCCGCCCGCAGCTCCACCGCCGCCGCGTCCATCCCCGACTGCTCGCTCCGCGACCACGCCGCCTCCCGGCCCGCGTCCCTGATCCGCTCGCCGATGCGGGGATGCGCGGCGAGCGCCTCCTCCACATCCGCCCAGTCCAGGCCCGCGAGCGCCGCCGCCGACGCGGCCCGCAGCTCCGCGAGATCCGCGTAGGGCCGTCCGGCCGCGACCTCGGCCGCCCAGCGGCGGGACGCGCAGCACGCCAGCAGCCCGCCCTCCGTGACGTCGAGCCGTTCCCTCACCGGCACCTCCCTGTCTCCGTCATTGCCGCCAGTAGATACGGCAACCGGGCGCCGGGTGAAGGGACAGGACGTCCGAACTGTGACCCTGCTCACGCCGGTGTTTTCGTGCGTTGCTCCAATCGCGGGCGCGAGCCGTTGACACCCGGCCCGGTGAACGGTGAGTTAACTGGTTCTATGAAGCTGCGCGCGCTGCTCGACATGCCGGAGCTGCGGCTCGAGGTCGTCACCGGCGACGACCTGCTCGACCGGGCGATCACCTGGGTGGTCACCACCGACCTGCTGGACCCCGGGCGGTACCTCGGCGGCCGCGAGCTGGTCCTGACCGGCCTGGTCTGGCGGTCCGAACCGGCCGACTCCGAGGTGTTCGTCCGCGCGCTCGCCCAGGCCGGGGTGTCCGCGCTGGCCGCCTGGGACCTCGCCACCGGCACCATCCCCGGCGACCTCGTCGACGCCTGCCGCCGGCACCGGATCCCGCTGTTCAAGGTCCCCGAGGACGTCGCGTTCGCGACCGTCACCGAGGAGGTCGTCCGGCACCTGTCCGGCGCCCGCGCCGCCGACCTCACCGCCGTCCTGGACCGGCACCGCCGGCTCGTCGCCGGGATGAGCGAGGGCGCCGGCCTCGGCGCCGTCCTCGACCTCGTCGGCCGCGACCTCGGCATGCGCTGCTGGGTGCTGACCGCCACCGGACGCGTCGTCGCCGGCCCGCCCGGCGCCCCGGACGGCGCCGCGCTCGCCCGCGCCTTCCTCACCGCGCCGCGGCTCCCGCACCACGCCGCCGCCCCCGGCGTGTCGATCTTCCCCGTCGCGGAGGACACCACCTCCCGCGTCGCGGACTGGTTCGTCGCCTGCGAGGGCGACCACGCCGACTGGCCCGCCGAGCGCCGCGCCCTCACCACCGAGCTCGCCGCGATCGCCGCGCTGGAGCGGGCCCGGCTGGACGACCGGCTCAGCGTCGAGGGGCGGCTCGCGCAGGAGCTCGTCCGGCTGGTGGTGTCCGCCGCGGCCGCCGACGAGATCGTCCCGCGGCTGGAGCTCGCCGGGCTCGACCCGCACGCCTCCTACGTCGCGGTCGCCGCCGCCGGGCGCGGGACGCTGCGGCCCGGGGAACTGCGGTCCGTCCTCGGCGAGGTCATGCCCGTGCCGCGCCCCGTCGTCGGGCTGCTGGACGACGAGGCCGTCGCGCTCGTCCCCGTCCCCGTTTCCGGCGAGGCGGCGCCGGACGTCGCCGCCTCGGTCCAGACCGCGCTCGACGCGCTGGCACCGGGGTTGGCCGGCGCCGGGATCACGGTCGGGGTCAGCGACGTCGTCGGGGCCGGCGAGCTGCGCGGAGCCGTGGACGAGGCCCGCTACGCGCGCCGCCTCGCGTCCGGGCGCACCGACCCTGTGTGCGTCGTCCGGCACGACGAGCTCGCCACGCACGTCCTGCTGCTCGCGACCGTGCCCGAGGACGTCCGGCAGATGTTCCAGGTGCGGCTGCTCGACCCGCTGCGGAAATACGACGAGGTCCACAAGGCCGACCTGATCCGGACCCTGGAGACGTTCCTGCAGAACTCCGGCTCGTGGACGAAGTGCGCCGAGCAGCTGCACCTGCACGTCAACTCCGTCCGGTACCGGATCCAGCGCATCCAGGACCTGACCGGCCGCGACCTGACCCGGCTCGAGGACCGCGTCGACTTCTTCCTGGCGCTCCGGCTGTCCTAGAGGCCGCGCTCCATCCAGGTGCGGTAGGCGACCTGGAGCGCGGCGCGGCGGTCGGCATGCCCGAGAACGTCCACGCTGTCCACCCACTGCTCGACGGAACCGATGCCCGGCCGCAGCCCGGCGACCTCTGGATCGCCGATGCCCGCGACGAGCCCGTCGACGACGGCGGTGTCGATCATCCAGTAGGGGCGGTCCCAGAACGGAGCGATCGCCTTCTCCGGCGCCGGCAGCCCGCGCTCACGCTGGGCGCGCAGGAGGATCTCGGCCGCCTCCGCCAGCGCCGCCTCCCTGTCCCGCCTGCCGCCCGCGGCGACGGCCGTATCGAGCGGGCCCGCGAGATCCCTCGCGATCGGCAGCTCCCTGAAGGCGGTGCCGCGCCACTTGCCGTACGGCACCCACGCGCCGGACAGCGTGAACGCCAGCCGCATCAGATCCTCGGCGACCCGCGCCGCCAGGATCCGCGAACCGGTCTCGTCACCGCGCGCCGCCGTCCGGCCGACGACCGGCAGCCACTGCGACGCGCGCCGCCACCACGCCGCCAGGACGTACCGCTCGACGTCCGGCGGATAGCGGCGGAGCGTCGCGCGGATCCCCGCCAGCGTCGGGGTCCGGTCCTCGAACACCGGCCCGGCGGTCACCTCCAGGACGCACTGGCCCACCAGGCACAGCCAGTCGAGCACCGACAGCCCGCCGGTCGGATCGACGCCCAGCCGGGACCGGCAGAACGCGCCGACGGCCGACACCTCCACCTTGTGGGACACGGTCTCGTCCCAGGTCACCGGGAACCGCACCGGGTGGCCGCGGTACCGGTCGGGGAGTTCGCGTTCGAGCATCGCCGTCACGTCCGGCGCCGCATCCGCCTGCGCGTCGTCCAGCAGCAGCGTCAACCGGCAGCCCCAGTCGTGGTCGCGGCTGGTCGCGTCGTCGAACCCCAGCACGTCCGACCCGGAACCGAGCCGCGCCGCCGCATACCGCAGGCCCGGGAAGTGCGCGTCCAGCAACGGCCGCACGAGATCGCCGTAGTACGCGCGGGCCAGCTCCGCGCCGCGCAGATCACCGTCCACCCGCCCACCCCAGCAGATCGGGCACCGGCCGGGCCAACCATTTCAGCGCAGCAGCGACCTGCCGGTGGGCGCCAGCCTCAGCACCCGCGGCTCCGGCACCCCGCCGGGAAGCTTCACCCGCTCCGACGCGATCACGACGATGTGGCCGTCACCTGTGCGGACGGGCAGCGCCGGGAAGTCGTTCTCCGCCTCCAGCGTCGCCAGGGCCAGCGCGTCCTTGCCGTACAGCGGAACGACCTCGTCCAGCATCATCTGCTCGACCTCCGCAAGCCGCTCGCCGAACGACCACAGGAACGCGAAGACCAGACCCCCCGGATCCGGCGCCCCGACCGGCGGCCGCGGCCCTGGCTCGGGGACCGGACGCAGCGGCCGCAAGAGCCGCGCATCCGACGAGTCCAGCATCGTCGCGTTCGCCTGCTCGCGATGCGCCTTCCACACCGGGCCGAAGTAGAACGCGCGCAACGCCTCGCCGCGCCGGCTCAGATCCTCGAACGCCCTTATCCAGACGAACCTGTCGGGATCGTCCAGGTCCCGGAACTGGCCGAGCACCGTCATGCCCGCCGCCTCCTGCGGCTCCACCAGCTCCCGGTCGAACAGCTCGATCAGCTCGTCCCGCCGGCCCGGGCGCAGCCTGTACTGCCGCAACTCGATCACGTCCACGGCCCCCAGCGTCGTCGCCGCGCCCGCCCGCGGACGACCCGATCCCCGGCCATTTCCCACCGAATTCCGGCCACCCCACCGCCCGGCGCGTTCGTGTGGCGGACTCAGGACGCGAGCGCCGGACTCAGGACGTGTGGCGGACTCAGGACGCGTGCGCCGGACTCAGGACGTGTGGCGGACTCAGGACGCGTGCGCCGGACTCAGGACGTGTGGCGAACCAGCGCCGGGACGAGCACGTCCCAGGTTCGGCGGGGAAGCTCATTGCCGGTGCCGGGCAGGACGACGAGCTCCGCGCCGGGGATCTCGGCGGCGAGGGCCTGGCCGTTGCCGAGCGGGAAGAACGGGTCGTCCTCGCCGTGCACCACCAGAGTCGGCGCGGTGATCGAGTTGAGCCGCTCCCGCCAGCGCGGCTTGCAGTCCATCACGGCGAACGCCGTTCCCATCAGGTCCCCGCGAAGCGCCTCCCCCGGGTCGCGGGACACGACGTCGGCACGGTCATGGATCCGCTCGATCCTCGCCCGCGCCTCGGCCTCGTCGAACCCCGCCCCAGCAAGCCGCCGTGCGTTCCCCAGCATGAACTCGACGACCGAACCGCGGTCGGTCCAGTCGACCGCGGGACGGTTCATGAAATGCGCCGTGACCTCGGGTGCGTGCTCCGGCAGATCGGCATCGTTCGGCCCGGGCGCGGTCGGCCGGGTCGCGATCAGCGTCAGGCTGGCGACGCGCTCGGGATGGTCGAGGGCCAGCAGCTGGGCGATCCAGCCGCCGGTCCCGAACCCGACGACATGCGCCGCGCCCAGCCCATGCGCGTCCAGCACCCCGGCCGCGTCCGCGACCAGGTCGCGCAACGTGTAGTCGACGGCCGAACCCTCGGATCGTCCGGTGCCGCGCAGGTCGTAGCGGACGACGAACCGCCGGAGCGCCGCCAAGCGCTCGCACAGCTCGTCCGGCCAGGTGAGCATCGTGTTGCCGATGAGCAGGACGGGCACGTCGGCCGGTTCCCCGAACGTCTCCGCGCACAGCGCCACATTATTGATCTTGACGAAGGTCTCCATGGAGGTGCAGACCGTCGTCACGGCCGTAACTCATCGCGATCACGGCGCGGCCGTGCCGGGCTCTGCTCAAGGTGCTGGCGAGACCGTGGATAAGGGTGCTCGGGCCCGTTGGGGGATGGATATTCGGGGGCATTGGCGGGAGGGGCGTTCGGGCCTCGACGCGAGGGGTTTTCGAAAGAATCACAAGAGGGGTGTTCGGGTGGTGGGGTGGCGCTTGCGTACGGGGCCGCCCCTCCAAAGTCAAGGGCGCCTTCGGCGTCGCTTCGCGATG
>NZ_JBEZJL010000096.1:0-42168 GCF_040651755.1 Actinomadura sp. NPDC048394
CCGCCCGCCCGCCCCCCCCCCGGCCGCCCGCGCCCCCCCCCGCCCCCCCCCCCCCCCCGGGGGGGGCGCCCCCCCCGCGCCCCCCCCCCCCCCCGCGGGGGGGCCCCCCGCGCTCGCGTACCACCTCCCCCAGGAGCATCCGTGCTGTACGTATCGTTCGCCTGCCGCCTCACCCTGGTCGCGGTGATGACGCTGGCGGCGGTGGCGAAGCTGCGCTCGCCGGGCGCCTTCGCGGCCTCCCTCGCCGATCTCGGCTTCGTCCCGGCGCGGCTGCGCCGCCCGCTGGCCGTGCTCGTCCCCGCCGCCGAACTGCTCGTCGCGTTGCTGCTCGCCGTGCCCCGCCACCGTCACCGCCGGCTTCGCCGCCGCCGCGCTGCTCTGCTGCGGCCTGACGGCCGTCCCGGTCGCCGTCGTCGCCCGGGGGAAGCGGGTGACCTGCGCGTGCTTCGGCTCCGGCGGCGCGCCCATGGGCGGCTGGCACATCGCCCGCAACGCGGTGCTGCTGGCGGCGGCGTGCCTGGGCGCGGCCGTCGCGCTGTCGCTGGGCGACGGCGTTCCCGGCCGGATCCCGGGGATCGCGCTGGCGGTGTTCTCGGCCGGCCTGCTCACCACTCTGACCGTCTTCGTCGACGACATCGCCGCGCTCTTCCGGTCCCCGGTCGCCGCCGGGGACCCGGGCCGGTGAGGCGCCGAAGCCGGAAAGGACATCCGTGGACTACCTCATCGCAGGGACCGTCCTGGTCGCGGCGCTCACCGCGCTGAACGCCGCGCTCACCGCGGCGGTGCTGCGCCGCTGGCGCGCCCGCCTGGGCGCTTCGCCGGCCGGCCACCGGCATGGCCTCGGCCCGTCCGGCGGGGCCCCGCACCTGGGCATCGCGCCGGGGGACCGGATGCCCGCGTTCACCGCCGCCACCACCACCGGCACCACGGTCACCAGCGACGACCTGGCCGGCCGCCCGGCGCTGCTCGCCTCCTGTCGCTGGACTGCCCGGGCTGCGACGACAGCGTGCCGGAGCTCGCCGGGCTCGCCCGCCGGGTGCGGGACGCGGGAGGCCGCGTCCTGGCCACGGTGGTCGGGATCGACGCGGCCGGCAGCGACCTCGCCGCCCGCCTCGCCGGCGTCGCGGACCACGTGGTGCCCGAGCCCCTGGACGCGCCCGTCGGCACCGCCTTCGGGGTCCGCTTCTATCCGGGATTCGCCCACTATGGCCCGGACGGCGTCGCCCACCGCGGCGAGTGTCGGCCTGCAAGGGCTCGGCGAGGCCGCCGCGCAGCCGTCGGCGACATGAGCGGCGGCGTGCGCGGTGGCGACGTGACCGGCGGCGGCACGATGGGGCCCCGCGTCTCCGTCCTCCGCGGGATGAAGGCGGCCTACGCGCTCGCCTGGCGTGCCTGCCCCGGCATGCTGTTCCTCCAGCTCGGCATGGCGATCGTCGACGGGACGGCACCGGTGGCGACCGCCTGGCTGACCAAGGCCGCGCTCGACGAGCTGACCGCCGCCCGCCCCCGGAGCGGGGGGCTGCTGTGGTTCGCGGCGGGCATCGGCGCCCTCGGCATCGCGATGGCCTCGTCCTCGGCCGTGTCCGCCTACGCGCAGGGACGCGCCCGGCGGGCCGTCGGCCTGCTCTCGCAGGACCGGCTGTTCGGCGCGGTCAACCGGATGAACGGGCTGGCGCGCCTGGAGGAGCCGCGCTTCCACGACCGGCTGCGGCCGGCCCAGCAGTCCGCCGAGAACGCCCCGGACCAGCTCGTCCAGATGGGCCTGACGACCCTGCGCGGGACGCTGGGCGTCACCGGGTTCCTCGGCACCCTGATCGCGACCAACCCGGTCATGGCCGGCGCCGCGCTCGCCGCCGCCGTGCCCGCGATGGTCGCCCACCTGGCGCTCGGCCGCCGGCGGGCGGGGCTGCTGTTGCGGATCAGCCCCGGCCTGCGGCGCAAGCTCTTCTACCAGATGCTGCTGACCGACCTGCAGGCCGCGAAGGAGGTCCGCCTGTTCGGGCTGGGCGGCTTCCTGCACGGCCGGATGCTCACCGAGCTGCGCGCCGCCAACGATGCCGAGGACCGGCTGGAGCGGGGCGTGGTGCGCGTCCAGGTCCTCCTCGCAGCCCTCGGGGCGCTGCTGGCGGCGGCGGGCCTGCTGTGGGCCGTGCACGCCGCGGCCCAGAAGACGATCAGCGTCGGCGACGTGTCGGTCTTCATCGGCGCGCTGGCCGGGCTCCAGTCCGGGCTCGGGTCCCTCGTGCAGGGCATCGCCATGGGCCACCAGTCCGCCCTGGTGTTCCACCACTACCTGACGGTGGTCGGGACCGGCGACGACCTCGACGCGCCCGCGCGCCCCCGCGAGCTGGCCCCACTGGCCCACGCCATCGAGCTGCGCGACGTCTGGTTCCGCTACAGCGAGGACGCCCCCTGGGTACTGCGCGGGCTGGACCTGACCATCCCGCACGGCACCAGCCTCGCCGTCGTCGGGCTCAACGGCGCCGGCAAGTGCACGCTCGTCAAGCTGCTCTGCCGGTTCTACGACCCGCAGCGCGGCGCCGTCCTGTGGGACGGGGTGGACGTCCGCGACGTCCCGGTCGAGGAACTGCGCCGGCGCATCGGGGCGGTGTTCCAGGACTACATGGACTACGACCTCACCGCCGCCGAGAACATCGGGCTCGGGGACCTCGACTCGATCGGCGACCGGGAGCGGATCCGCGCCGCCGCCGAGCGCGCCGGCGTCCACGAGACCGTCGAGCGGCTGCCCGCCGGCTACGCGACGATGCTGAGCCGGCTGTTCCACGCCGGCGACGAGGAGGACGGCGACGGCGAGGCCGCCCGGGCGAACGGCGTCCACCTGTCCGGCGGGCAGTGGCAGCGCCTGGCGCCGGCCCGCGGCCTGATGCGCCGGGGCCGCGACCTGATGATCCTGGACGAGCCCAGCTCCGGGCTCGACGCGGAGGCCGAGGCGGCGGTGCACGACCGGCTGCGGGAGCTGCGCGCGGGCTCGACGAGCGTCCTGGTCTCGCACCGGCTCGGCGCCGTCCGCCGGGCCGACCGGATCGTCGTGGTGCAGGACGGCCGGGTCCTGGAGAGCGGCGACCACGCCTCCCTCATCGCGTCCCCGGACGGCGTCTACGCCAAGCTCTTCGCCAGGCAGGCCGAGGGCTACCAGGAGGACCCGGCGCCGGGGGGCTCTGCGGCGAGCACGGCGCCGAGCACGGTGGCCGCCGGATGAGCCAGGTCGCGGGCTGGGCTCTCGCCGCGGCCCTCGTGGTCGGGGCCGCGGTCGCGGCCCGGCTGCTGCTGTCCACCGTCACCGTCCAGGGCGGAAGCATGACCCCGGCCCTGGACCCCGGCGACGTGGTGCTGGTGCTGCGTCACCGCCGCCGGGCCCGGCCGGGCCGGATCGTGGTCGTCCAGCGGCCCGACCGGCGCACGGGGTGGGACGGCCCGTCCGACCCGTCCGCCGGGTGGTACGTCAAGCGGGTCGCCGCGAGGGCCGGCGACCCCATGCCCTCCTGGGTGCCGGGGGACGGGCCGGGCCGCGTCTCGCCGGGCATGCTGGTGCTGCGCGGCGACCATCCCCGCTCGGAGGACTCCAAGCAGTGGGGCCCGTGCCCGGCGGACCGGATGTACGGGGTGGTGCTGATGCGGCTGCGCGCCGGGGACGAGCAGGCCGCCGCCCGTCCGGCGTCCGCGCGCCGCGCTAGTCCTCCTGGACGGCGCTCCTCGTCATCTCCTTGAGCTCGGCGACGACGTCGTCGAGGGGCGCGACGTCGCGGTGGGCGCGGCAGAGGATCGTGGCGCCCTCGACCGCGGCGACGATCAGGCGGGCGAGGCGGGCGGCGCGGTCGTCGGGGACGCCCGCGTTGCCGAGCCCGGTGGCGAGCGTGTCCTGCCAGCGGTCGAACGCGGCCGCGGCGGCGGACGCCAGCTGCGGGGCGTCGTCGTGGCTCTCCACGGTGACGGCGACGATCGGGCAGCCGGCCCGGAACTCGCTCTTGATCAGCACCTGCCGCCACCAGCCGACGAAGGCGTCCACGGCGGACGCGGCGTCGCCGCCCTCGGTGGCGGCGAGGATGCCGGCGTTGAGGAACTCGCCGGCGTAGCGCACGGCCTCCTCGGCGAGCTGCGCCTTGCCGTCGGGGAAGTGGTGGTAGATCGAGCCGCGCGGCGCGCCGCTGTGCGCGATGACGTCGCGGAACCCGGTGCCGCTGTAGCCGCGCTCGCGGAAGAGGTAGGCGGCGCTGCGCACCATGCGTTCCCGGCTGTCGGTGCCCATGCGTCGATTATGACATTCATCATAAGCTTCTCGCATTGACCATGACGGTCGTCATAGCCCACCGTGCTTATGACGGACGTCATACACAGTGGTGACCTGGAGGGAAGCGGAGCGATGGCGGGCACGACGACCGAGCCGACCGCGACGACCGAGCCGGCCGCGCCGACCACGGCGGGCCTCGAGCAGCTGAAGGCGCTGATCAACAAGGGCGCCGAGGAGGGGTACGGCATCGGCGCGCTGCTCGGCATGGCCGCCGAGGAGCTGGAGCCGGGACGGGTCGTCTTCTCGCTCGCTCCGCGCACCGACTTCAGCAACCCGCTCGGCACCGTGCACGGCGGCGTGCTGTCCACGCTGCTGGACTCGGCGATGGGCTGCGCCGTGCACACCTCGCTGCCCGAGGGCGCCGGCTACACGACGCTGGAACTGAAGGTCAACTTCGTCCGCGCGGTGCCGCTGGAGGGTGGCAGGCTGACCTGCGAGGGAACGACCGTCCATGTCGGGCGGAAGGTCGCGACCGCCGAGGGGCGGATCGTGAACCAGGACGGCAAGCTCGTCGCGCACGGCACCACGACCTGCATGATCTTCCCGCCGGCTACCGACCAGTAGGGTCTGCTCAGGCACCGACGAAGGAGACCAGCGTGATCGACCTGCAGCGCGACGGCGACGTCTACGTCCTGCGCTTCGACGACGGCGAGAACCGGTTCAGTCCCGACTTCCTCAGCGCCGTCGAAGGCGCGCTCGACACCGTCGAGAAGAACGACGGGCCCGGCGCCCTGGTCACCACCGGGACCGGCAAGTTCTACTCCAACGGCCTCGACCTCGAGTGGCTCGGCGCCCACGGCGACCAGTTCGAGGCGTACCTGAGCCGCATCCACGCCGTCTACGCGCGGCTGCTGGAGCTGCCGATGCCGACGGTCGCCGCGATCAACGGGCACGCGTTCGCGGGCGGCGGGATGCTGGCCCTCGCCCACGACTTCGCCGTCATGCGCACCGACCGCGGCTACTTCTGCCTGCCCGAGGTCGACCTCGGCATGACGTTCACGCCCGGGATGAACGCGCTGATCGCAGCGCGGCTGCCCAGGCGCACCGCGCACGAGGCGATGATCACGGGCCGCCGGTACGCCGCCGAGCAGGCGATGGCGGCCGGGATCGTGCAGCGGACGGCGGACGAGGCGGGCGTGCTGCCCGCGGCGCTGGAGCTCGCGGGGTCGCTGGCCGGCAAGGACGGCCGGGTGGTCGGCAAGATCCGCGCGGACCTGTACCGTCCCGCGCTGGAGGCGCTGCGCGGCCCGGCGCTCGGCTAGCCCGGCACCCGGGCCCCGCACCGGGGTCCACGCCGGGCCCACGCGGGTCCACGCCGGGCCCACGCGGGTCCACGCCGGGCCCACGCGGGTCCACGCCGGGCCCACGCGGGTCCACGCCGGGGCCCGCGCCGGGCCCTCGCTCCGGCGGGCGGCGCGGAGTAGGTTACGTTCGACTGGAATCTGATTCGGTTTTACGGGAAGGGACGCCGGATGCGCATCGGGATGGGGCTCAACTACGCGGGCAGCGGTTTCAAGGACACCGTCGAGGAGCTGGCCGACTTCGAGAAGGCCGGCCTCGACATCGTCTACGTCCCGGAGGCCTACAGCTTCGACGCGGTCAGCCAGATGGGGTACATCGCGGCCAAGACCGAGCGGCTGGAGATCGGCTCCGGCATCCTGAACATCTACTCGCGCACGCCCACCGCGATCGCGCAGACCGCCGCCGGCCTGGACTACGTCTCCGACGGCCGGTTCACGCTCGGCATCGGCGCGTCCGGCCCGCAGGTCATCGAGGGCTTCCACGGCGTCCCCTACATCGCGCCCCTCGGCCGCACCCGCGAGATCATCGACATCTGCCGCAAGGTGTGGCGGCGCGAGCGCGTCCAGCACGACGGCAAGCACTACACGCTGCCGCTGCCCGCCGAGCGGGGCACCGGCCTCGGCAAGGCGCTGAAGCTGATCAACCACCCGGTCCGCGCCGACATCCCGGTCATGGTCGCCGCGATCGGCCCGAAGAACGTCGAGCTCACCGCCGAGATCGCCAACGGCTGGGAGCCGATCTTCTACATGCCGGAGAAGGCCGCGGACGTGTGGGGCGCCTCGCTCGCCGCCGGCAAGGCCAAGCGCGACCCCGCGCTCGGCGAGCTGGACGTCGTCGGCCAGGCGACCCTCGCCATCGGCGACGACGTGCAGGGCTACCTGGAGTTCGGCCGCCCGATGGCCGCGCTCTACATCGGCGGCATGGGCGCCAAGGGCAAGAACTTCTACAACGACCTCGCCCGCCGGTACGGCTTCGAGAAGGAGGCCGAGGAGATCCAGGACCTCTACCTCGACGGCAAGAAGGACGAGGCCGCCGCGAAGGTCCCGCAGGAGCTGCTGGAGAAGATGTCGCTGATCGGCACGGAGGGCCACGTCCGCGAGCGGCTCGCCGCGATGAAGGAGTCCGGCATCACGACGCTGAACGTGCAGCCCATCGCCGGCGATCACAAGGGCCGCGTCGCCCTCATCGAGAAGGTCAAGCAGATGGCCGCCGACGTCTGATCCCTCCGTTGAGTCGCGGCGTGCCGCGCTCGTGGGACGACCCATGAGGGCGGCACGCCGCGACTCAACGTCATGCGGGCGTCAGAGGGCGGCGTTGACCTCCTTGGCGACGCGCTCGCCGGAGCGGACCGCGCCGTCCATGTAGCCGGTCCAGTAGTCGGACGTCTCCGTTCCGGCCCAGTGGATCGGGCCGCAGGGCGCGCGCAGCGCCTCGCCGAAGCCGGTCAGGACGCCGGGCGGGGCGACGCCGACCGGGCCGCCGCCGCTCCAGATCTCGTTGTCCCAGCGCTGGAACGCCGTCCGCACCGGGGTCTTGGCCTTGTCGCCGTAGAAGTTCGCGAACGCCGCCAGGCCCGCGGCCCGCACCTCGTCCGCCGAGGCCCCGTCCAGCTTGCGGATGTTGGCCTGGTTCATGAAGCCCATCATGATCCCGCGCGACCCGTCCGGCGGGCTGTTGTCGAACGTCGCGTCGATCGCGCCGCTGTCGGAGACGGCCTGCCCGGTCAGCCCGTCCGCGCGCCAGAACGGGGTGTCGTACACGGCGACGAACTTGCAGATCGAGCCCATCGGGTAGCGCTGCATCAGCTGCGCGCGCGCCGCGGGCAGCGCCGGCGAGAAGTCGATCTTCCCGGCGATCGCCGGGGACATCGCGACGACGACCCGCTTCGCCGACACCGTGAGGCCGTCGGCGGTCACGGTGACGGCGCCGCCGTCCGTCGAGATCGCCCGGACCGCCGTGTTGTAGCGGATGACGTCGCCGAGCTTGGCGGCCAGCCGGACGGGCACCTCCTGCGACCCGCCGACGAACCGGGACTCCTGCCCGCCGCCCTTGGTGTCGATGAGGCGGTCGACCGAGCCGGGGTTGCTCTCGTTGCCCGCCGACGCGATGTAGTTCAGGACGTACAGCAGCGACACGTCCTGCGAGCGCACCGACAGCGTGGAGCTGATGAACTCGTCCATCAGGAACCGCGCGCCGCTGCTCAGCGAGTTGGACCGGGACCAGGTGTAGAAGGTCTGCGCGTCCCACTCCTCGGCCTTGGCGGCCTTCCACGGCTGCCCGACCGGGACGTCCTTGGCCATGCTGCCGAGCTTGAGCAGCGCCACCTCCAGGTCGACCACGCCCCAGTCGGGCGGTACCGCCCCGAGGACGCCGTCGGTGGCGTACAGGGACCGCTGCCCGTTGCGGTAGTAGACGTTCTTGCCGGTGTTGTAGGTCGGGAACGTCGCGACGCCCATGTCCTTGGCGAGCGCGGCGATGCGGTCCTGGGTCGGGCCGATGAACTCGGCGCCGCCCTCGCTGGTGGTGCCGTCGCCGAGCGGCATGCCGTACACGCGGCCGCCGGGCCGCTCGCGGGCCTCCAGGACGATCACGGACCGGCCGGCGGCGACCAGGTCGCGGGCGGCGGCGAGGCCGGACAGCCCGGCGCCGACGATCACGACGTCGGCGGTGGCGCTCTCGGCCATGGGGGCGGCCGGGGCGGTGGCGGGGCGGGTGACGGTCCGCGCGGCGGCGGCGGGCGCCGCGGCCGCGGAGACCACGGCTCCGGCGGCGGTGAGCGCGCCCGTTCCGAGCAATCTGCGGCGGCTGACTCGGGTCAAGGGGAATCCCTCCAGGGACGTCCGGTGCGGGGGGACGGGGCGGGATGAAACGATCACTCGCCGAGGCACGCTAGGCCACCCGCGGCCCGGAAGTCGAGCGATTCTCATGTTCTGTGACCGCGTCGAGACGGGCCGGGCCACCGCCGGCCGCGTGCTCTAGAGTCCTGACCGTGGGGGAGGCGCACATGCAGGAGACGCAGGGGGACGGGCACGCCGCGCGGCGCCGCCGGCTGGCCGCGCTGGTCGCCGACGCGGGCGCCGACGCCGTCCTCGTCACCCGGCTCGTCAACGTCCGCTACCTCACCGGCCTCGACAGCTCCAACGCCGCGCTGCTCGTCCCGGCGGACGGCCCCGCCGTGCTCGCCACCGACGGCCGCTACGCCGGGATGGCCGCCGAGGTCTGCCCCGAACTGGAGACCCTCGTCGAGCGGCGGGCCGCCGAGGCGCTCACCACCCGCGCCGCCGCCTCCGGCCACCGCGTCCTCGGCTTCGAGGCGCACGACCTCACCGTCGAGCGGCACGCCGGGCTCGCCGAGGCCGCCGACATCCCGCTGCGGCCGCTCGGCCGCCTCGTCGAGGACCTGCGCCGGGTCAAGGACGAGGAGGAGATCGGCCTGCTGCGGGAGGCGTGCGCCATCACCGACCGCGCCTTCGAGGCCGTCCTGCCGGAGATCCGCGCCGGCGTCACCGAGCGCGCCGTCGCGATCGCCCTCGAACGGGCCATGGTCGACTTCGGCGCCGAGGGCCCCGCGTTCGACTCGATCGTCGCGTCCGGGCCGAACGGCGCCGTCCCGCACCACCACCCCGGCGGCCGCGAGCTGCAGCGCGGCGACCTCGTCACCCTCGACTTCGGCGCGCGCTACGGCGGCTACCACGCCGACATGACCCGCACCGTCGCGATCGGCGAACCCGCCGCCTGGCAGCGCGACCTCTACGCCCTCGTCCTGCGCGCGCAGCTCGCCTCGATCGCCGCCGCCCGCCCCGGCGCCGAGACCAGGGACGTCGACGCCGCCGCCCGCGGCCTCATCGAGGACGCCGGGCACGGGGACGCGTTCACCCACGGCCTCGGGCACGGCGTCGGCCTGGAGATCCACGAGGCACCGCTCATGGGGTACGACAGGACCGGTAAGCTGATGGATCGAGTTCCGATCACCGCGGAGCCGGGGGTGTACCTGGCGGGCCGGGGCGGAGTCCGGATCGAGGACACCTTGGTCGTCCGCCCGGGCGGCCCGGAGCTCCTCACCACAACGACGAAGGACCTGCTCGTCCTCTGACGTCCGGTCAGCGAGCGGGCCCGCGACCGGGAGAATGACGCAGTGGCGACGACGAACGACCTCAAGAACGGCATGACGCTGAACCTCGACGGCCAGCTGTGGACCGTCCAGGAGTTCCAGCACGTCAAGCCCGGCAAGGGCGGCGCGTTCGTCCGCACCAAGCTCAAGAACGTGCTGTCGGGCAAGGTCGTCGACAAGACCTTCAACGCCGGCACCAAGGTCGACGTGGCGAGCGTGGACAAGCGCGAGATGCAGTACCTCTACCGCGAGGGCGAGGACTTCGTCTTCATGGACACCGAGACCTACGACCAGCCGCACATCCCCGCGGCCACCGTCGGCGACGCCGCGAACTACCTGCTGCCCGAGCAGAACGCCGTGATCGCGTTCAACAACGAGAACCCGCTCTACGTCGAGCTGCCCGCCGCCGTGGTGCTGGAGATCACCGAGACCGAGCCGGGCCTGCAGGGCGACCGCTCCACCGGCGGCAGCAAGCCCGCCACCCTGGAGACCGGCGCGCAGATCCAGGTGCCGCTGTTCATCACCACGGGCGAGAAGGTCAAGGTCGACACCCGCTCCGGCGAGTACCTCGGCCGCGGCTGAGATGGCGGCACGCACGAAGGCGCGCAAGCTGGCCCTCGACATCCTCTTCGCGGCGGAGCTGCGCGAGGAGCAGCCGACGGCGGTGCTGGCGGCGCGCGGCCGTCCGAACCAGGACGAGCTGTCGGAGTACCCGCACGCGGTGCGGCTGATCGAGGGCGTGCAGGAGCACCGGGAGCGCATCGACGAGCTGATCGCCACCTACGCGACCGGCTGGACGCTGGAGCGGATGCCGGTCGTCGACCGCAACATCCTGCGGATGGGCGCCTACGAGCTGCTGTGGGTGGACGACGTCCCGGACGGCGTGGCGGTGAGCGAGGCGGTCGGCCTCGCCACCGAGCTGTCCACCGACGAGTCGCCCCGGTTCGTCAACGGCCTGCTGGCGCGGCTGCAGCAGCTCAAGCCGTCCCTGTCGCTCTGACGGCGAATCGTCGCCTGGCGCCCGTCCGCGGGCGGCGGGCGGCTAGGGTGGGCGGGGATGAACGACGTTAGCGGAGCGGCCGTGGCCGGCCGGCAGCAGAAGCGGGTGCGCGGGAGCAGCCGCGTGCGCAGCGCGGTCCTGTGGGAGGCGCTGCGCACGGTCCTGGACCGCATCGCCCCCGAGGCCGGCCGGAGCGACGTCGTGGACGTCGGCGGCGGCACCGGCGGGTTCGCGGTGCCGCTCGCCGAGCTCGGCCACCGCGTCACGGTCGTGGACGCCAACCCGGACGCGCTGGCCGCGCTGGAGCGCCGCGCCGCCGAGTCCGGGGTGCGGGTCCGGGCCGTCCAGGGCGACGCGGTCGACCTGCCGGACCTGCTCGGCGGCGGCGCCGCCGACCTGGTGCTGTGCCACAGCGTGCTGGAGTACGTCGACGACCCGGCCGCGGCGATGGCCGCGCTGACCGCCGCCGTCCGCCCGGGCGGGTCGGTGAGCGTGCTGGTGGCCGGGCAGGTCGCCGCCGCGCTGCACCGCGCCGTGTCCGGCCACTTCGACGACGCGCGGCGGGTGCTGACGGACGTGTCCGGGCGGTGGGGCGAGGGCGACCGGATGCCCCGCCGGTTCACCCGCGAGACGCTGACGGCGCTGGTGCGCGGCGCGGGCCTGCGGGTCGCCGAGCTGCACGGGGTGCGGATCTTCGCGGACCTGGTGCCGAGCGGGATGCTGGACGGCGACGCCGGCTCGGCGGAGGCGCTGATCGCGCTGGAGTCCGTCGCGGCGGTGCACCCGGTGCTGCGCGACCTGGCCACCCAGCTGCACCTGGTGGCCGACAAGCCGGCCGAGTAGATCCGCCGATGAGTCGCAAGCAGCAGCTGCACCGGCCCGGTCCGCAGCCGGGGCCGCCCGCCGACGACACCGGCTGCTCGATCCTGCACGTGGACATGGACGCGTTCTTCGTCAGCGTCGAGCTGCTGGAGCGGCCGGAGCTGCGGGGCCGCCCGGTGGTGGTGGGCGGCGCGGGGCCGCGCGGGGTGGTGTCCGCCGCGTCGTACGAGGCCCGGAAGTTCGGCGTGCACTCGGCGATGCCGATGTCGCGGGCGCGGCGGCTGTGCCCGCAGGCGGTGGTGCTGCCGGTCAGCCACGGCAAGTACGGGCGGGTGTCGGCGGCCGTCTTCGAGATCTTCCGGTCCATCACCCCGCTGGTGGAGGGCCTGTCATTGGACGAGGCGTTCCTCGACGTGGCGGGCGCGGGCCGGCGCCTCGGCCGCCCCGCCGAGATCGCCCGGATGATCCGCGAGCAGGTCCGCGCGCAGCAGGGCATCACCTGCTCGGTCGGCGTCGCGAGCACCAAGTTCGTCGCCAAGCTCGCCTCGACCCGCTGCAAGCCGGACGGCCTGCTCGTGGTGCCCGCCGACGGCGTCGTCGACTTCCTGCACCCGCTGCCCGTCGCGTCCCTGTGGGGCGTGGGGGAGCGGACGGAGCAGACGCTGGCCCGGCTCGGGCTGCGCACCGTCGGGCAGCTCGCGCAGATCCCCCTCGCGACGCTGCAGCGCGAGCTCGGCAACGCGATGGGCGCGCATCTGCACGAGCTGGCGTGGGGCCGCGACCCGCGCGAGGTCGTCCCGCACACCCCGGACAAGAGCATCGGCGCGGAGGAGACGTTCGACACCGACGTCGACGACCCGGAGGTGATCCGCCGGGAGCTGCTGCGGCTGGCCGAGAAGGTCGGCGCGCGGCTGCGGGCGTCGGGGAACGCGGGACGCACGGTGAGCGTCAAACTCCGGATGGCGAACTTCAAGACGATCACCCGGGCGCGGACCCTCCGCGAACCCACCGATCTGGCACGTGTGATCTATGTCACAGCGTGCGAGCTCTATGAGGGCGCGGGCCTGGAACGGGTACGACTCCGTCTGGTCGGGGTGCGGGTGGAGAACCTGTGCCCCGCCGGCGAGGCCCCCCGTCAGCTCGCCTTCGACGAGCCGGAACGCGGCTGGCGCGAGGCCGAGCGCGCGATGGACCAGGTGGCGAACCGGTTCGGCCGCGGTGCCGTCCGTCCCGCCGCCCTGGTCGAGCGCGCGCACGACGGTGACGCACGCGACGGCAGGGACGGGAGACGATGAAAGAAGGCGGTGAGCTGACCGGTATGGGGCCCTGGACCCGCCGTTCGCTTTCGTACGCCGGTGAGTGCTCGTATTCTGGGCATATCACCGTTGACGTTCCCGTCCCGCATCGGATACCCCGCCGCGGGGCTGTCGTTGGGAGGCGCCGTGCCGCTGTCTGAGCACGAACAGCGCATGCTCGAGCAGATCGAGCAGGCGCTGTACGCCGAGGATCCGAAGTTCGCGCACGCCGTCCGGTCGACCAACCCTCAGGTGCACTACAAGCGCCGGATCATCAAGGCCGCCCTCGGGTTCGTCGTCGGTGTCTGCGCGCTGATGGCGGGGCTCGTCATCAACGCCGGGACCGCGACCATCGCGGTCAGCGTGGCCGGCTTCCTGCTGATGGTGGTCTGCTGCGTGTGGGCGCTCACGAGCTGGAAGCGGATGACCGGCATCGGGAACGAGCCCGCGCGGCGCGGCCGCCAGGCCCGTCCCGCGAAGGCCGGCTTCATGGAGCGCATGGAGGAACGCTGGCGCCGCCGCACCGAAGGCGAGTGAACCGGCCGTACCGGCCTCACTGAGCGGCGCCGCGGGCCTGCGAGGCCTAGCGGCGCCGCATGCGGTTCGGCAGGTCGTTGAGGCGGTCGGCGAGGTCGGCCGCGCGGGTGCCGGTGCCGCGCAGCGCCGACCGCGCCTGCGCCATCGCCGACGGCGGGAACACCCGGGCGCGCCAGCGGGCCCGGCGCCCCACGGACGCGGCGAACGCCGCGCGAACCGTCCGCACGTCGGCGCGCAGCCGCTCGGGCGGATCGGCGGGCCGGGCCAACGCGTAGAGGGCGAGTTCCTCGGCGCGGGCGATGCGCCCGAGCGCCTCCGCGGGGACCGCGTCCAGCTCCAGCAGCTCGCCGAGCCGCCGCGCCGCCGCGCGCGGCGAGTCGCTCGGCCGCCACTCCAGCCCGTGGTCGAGGGCGTCGGCGCGCATCTCCTGCCACGCCGCGTGCGCGGCGCCGCTGTTGTCGGGGACGCCGTCCGGGCCGCCCTCCAGGACGCCGTCCGGGGCGCCCTCCAGGACGCCGTTCAGGGCGCCGTCCGGCGCGCCGCCGCGGCCGCCCGGCCGGAGAGAATCCGGATTCCCGCCGTGCCCGCGCGGCGGCGCCGACAGCACCGCCCAGCGGCGCCGCCGGGTCAGCGCCCGCAGCACCATCGGGACCGCGAGGAGCAGCAGCACCAGCACCCCGCCCGCGATCCACGGCGCCGCCGACAGCCCGCCGTCCCCGGAGTCCTCCTCGGTGAGGCCGCCCTGAGGGCCGGTGTCGTTGCGGTGCGGCGCCGCCTGCGGCGACGCGGACGACCGGTCCGGCCCCGACGACGTCTCCGGGGTCGGCAGCGCGTCGTCGCCCTGCCGGCCGCCGCCGCCCGCCGGCCGGCTGTAGGCCGGCGTCACCGCGGTGCCCTGCCCGGCCGCGCCGGACGGCGTCGGCTCGAACCGCACCCAGCCCGACCCCTCGAAGTACAGCTCCGGCCACGCGTGCGCGTCCCGCGACCGCACCACCCACGTCCCCGGCTGCGTCTGCGTGCCGGACGTGTAGCCCATCGCGACCCGCGACGGGATGCCGACGATCCGCGCCATCAGCGCCATCGACGCGGCGAACTGCTCGCAGTACCCGCGCTTGCTGCGCAGCAGGAAGTCGACGAGGTCGTTGCCGTGCTGCGGCGCCGGCGTCGACAGGTCGTAGGTGAACCCGCCGGTCAGGGTGAACCAGCGCTGCAGCTTCACCGCCTGCGCCCGCGCCGTCGCCGCGCCCGCCGTCACGTTCTGCGCGAGCGTCCTGACCTGCGGCGGGATGTTCTTCGGGACGGCGGTGTAGTGCGAGACGACGTCGGCCGGATACCCGACCGCGGCGGACAGGTCGGATGCGGTCGGGTCGGCGCGCAGGCTCTTGACGGTGTAGGCGCGGCCGCCCGCCGAGTCGCTCAGCGAGTAGATCATCAGCGACTGCCGGTGCACCCGCCAGTCGCCCTTGATCGACACCCGGGTCGGCGCGTACGGCACCGGAAGGAAGGTCATGTCGCGGACCTCGCCGCTCACCTTCACCTGCGTCGTCACCTCGTGCACCGGGGCGATGCTCAGCCCGGGCGGCGGCGGCAGCGTCCGGCCCGACAGCCGGTCCGCGGCGCTGCTGCTCAGCCGGCTGTACGTCCACCGGTCGCCGTCGAACCGGTCGAGGGCGTACAGGCGCAGGTAGTCGGGGCCGTCCGGGTCGTCGGTGTGGTAGGTGAGGACGACCGAGTCGTCCAGCCGGGTCAGCTCCCGCTTCAGGCTGACGAGCGGGTCCGGCGTCGTGACCGTCTGGCCGGCCTTGCCGCGCCCCCCGCCGCCCATGCCGAACACGCCGCGCGGGTGGATCCCGGGGATCGCCATCGGCAGTACCACCGCGATCGCCACCGACCCGACCGCGATCCGCCGCCCGCTCGCCGCCCGCCGGCCGCCGTCGGTCCGCACGCGCTGGCCGCTCGGCGGCTCCGCCCCGGCCAGCGGCAGCTCGCCGCCGTGCCGGTGGACGGTGACCGCCCGCCCCCAGCCGCCGACCTGCTCGCGCGCGTCGGCCATCAGCAGCGCGAGGAAGCCGATCGCGCCGATGCCGAACGCCAGCCACCCGACGCCGTCCTGGCGGACCGCGGCGGGCACGCTGTACATCGCCAGTAGCGGCAGCCCGGCCGGCGCCGCCCGGCGCAGCCGCACCGCCAGCAGGTCGACCAGCACCGCGACCACGCCGATCCCGGCGGCGACCAGCAGCCCGATCCCCGGCACCAGCGGCACCGGCGCCGCGTACCGGTTCGCCGCGTTCCAGCCGTCCCCGGCCAGGTCGATGAGGTGCGACAGCGAGCCGGGCGACGGGACGACCCCGAGCCACGCCTCGCCCCTCGCGTACGCCACGGTCAGGTACAGCAGCAGCGCCGCCAGCCCGCACAGCGGGTCCAGCACGGCGGGCAGCCGCAGCCGGCGCGACACCAGCCCGCCGCAGGCCGCCGCCAGCACCGCGGCGACGCCCGTCCAGAACCACCGGCCGCCGGCGAACAGCGGGTACAGGCCGATCGAGCAGGCCAGCGTCGCCACCGCCGCCACGATCGTCATCCGGATCCTCATGCCGCGCCTCCGGTGGCATCCGCAGCCTTGTCCGCCGCTTCGTCCCTCTCGGTGCCGGGACCCGCGCCGGGCCCCGCGTCCGCCGTCGCCGCGGCGGTCCCGCCGGGCTCGTCCGGCGCGCCGTGGCTCCGCGGACCGGCCCCCGCCTGCCCGGCGCCCGCCCACGCCCCGGCCAGCTCGGCCGCGGAACGGATGACCAGCACCCGCCATCCGCCCGCGCGCAGCAGGCCGGCTGCGGCCTCCGGCGCCAGCGGCCCGTCCTCCGCGTCCCCGGACCGCGGCTCCGGGGCCCGCCCGCCCGTGCCGCCGCGCGCCCCCGGGACCCGCGGCCGGGCGATCCGCGCACGATGGACGTTCTCCGCCCCGCCGTCCCGGCGCGCGGGAGAGGCGTCGATCAGCACCGCCAGCCGGGAGCCGGCGCCGCGCCGCGTCGCCGCGACCCGGTGCGCCTCCTCGGCGGTCAGCGCGCCGAACACCGCGGTGACCAGCCCGTCGCCCTCCCGGCCCTGCCCGGGCGCGCCGCCGAGCGCCGCGAGGCCCGGCGTCAGCGACACCGACTTCGACCGCCGCGCCACCGCCAGCGCCTCGAGCAGCAGCCCCTCGAACGCCCCGTCGAACGACGCCGCCGCCGACAGCGCCTCGCCCGCGTCGGTGACGAACCGCAGGTTCATCCCCGTCCGGCCGAGATGCACCCCGATCGACGCGGCGACCGACACCGCCTGCTCGAACGAGCCGCCCGGGCCGTCGCCCCAGTGCGCGCGGCGCCGCGTGTCCAGGAACAGCGTCCCGCTGCTCTGGCGGTGCTGCTCCTCGCGCCGCACCATCAGCTCGCCGTGCCGGGCCGTCGACCGCCAGTGCACCCGCCGCAGGTCGTCGCCGTGCCGGTACTCGCGCGGCGCGACGTCGTCCTCGCCCGCCGCCGACACCGCCCGGGCCAGGCTCTCGCCGCCGCCGCCCCACGCGCCGCTCAGCCGCGTCGCCGGCAGCGGCACGATCGCCGGCGTGACGGTGAGGGTGTCGGACATGCTGAACGAGCGGACCAGCTCCACCATCCCGAACGGGTCGGCCAGCCGGACCGTCAGCGGCCCCACCCGGAAGCGGCCCCGCACGTCGGAGCGGATCCGGTAGCCGAGCTCCCGCGAGCCCTGCGACTCGATCCGGTCCAGCACGAACCGCGCCCGCCCGCCGAGCGCGTACGGCACCCGGTCCTCCACCAGCAGCAGCCCGCTCGGCAGCCGCGACACGTTCTCCAGCCGCAGGTCGACGCGCGTCTCGTGGCCGACCGGCAGCCGCGGCGGCTCCAGCCGCCGCGCGCACGCCAGCCGGTAGCGGGTCCGCGACACCGCCAGCGTCGACAGCAGCGGCAGCACCAGCACCAGGATCCCGGCGCGCAGCAGGTCCCGCTCGCCGAGCACGAACGCGCACACGATGGCCGTCGCGCCGGCGGCCACGAAGGACCGCCCGCGCGTGGTCAGCCCGGCCAGCGCCCGCCTCAACCGGTCACTTCCCGGGTGCGGGCACCGGCAGGCGGCGCACCAGCTCGGCGACCACCTGCTCGGGACGCCGCCGCTCCACCTGCGCCTCCGCGGTCGGCAGCAGCCGGTGCGCCAGGACCGGGACGGCCAGCTCCTGCACGTCGTCCGGCAGCACGTAGTCGCGCTCGTCCAGCGCCGCGTACGCGCGCGCCGCCCGGACCAGGTGCAGGGTCGCGCGGGGGGAGGCGCCGAGCCGCAGCTCGGGGTGCTTGCGGGTCGCGGTGACCAGGTCGATCGCGTACTGCCGCACCGACGCCGCGACGTGCTGGCGCCGCACCACCTCGATCAGGTCGCGGACGTCGGAGGCGTGCGCGACCGGGGTGAGCCGGTCCAGCGGCGACGACCCGCCGTGCGCGTCGAGCATCTCCAGCTCCGCCGCCGGGTCGGGGTACCCCATCGAGATCCGCGCGGTGAACCGGTCGCGCTGCGCCTCCGGCAGCGGGTAGGTGCCCTCCATCTCGACCGGGTTCTGCGTGGAGATCACCATGAACGGGGGCTCCAGCGCGTAGGTGGTGCCGTCCACCGTGACCTGGCGCTCCTCCATGCACTCCAGCAGCGCCGACTGCGTCTTCGGCGACGCCCGGTTGATCTCGTCGCCGACCACGATGTTGGCGAACACCGGGCCCGGCTTGAACTCGAACTCGCGCAGCTCCTGGTTGTAGGCGCTGACCCCGGTGATGTCGCTGGGCAGCAGGTCCGGCGTGAACTGCACCCGCCGCACCGAGCAGTCGACGGAGCGCGCGAGGGCCTTGGCCAGCATCGTCTTGCCGACGCCCGGCACGTCCTCGATCAGCAGGTGCCCCTCGGCGAGCAGCACGGTCAGCGCCAGCCGCACCGCCTTCGGCTTGCCCTCGATCACCGACTCGACGGCGGCCCGGATCCGGTCGGCGATCCGCGCGAGGCCGGCCAGGTCGCCGCCGGAGCCCTCGCGTCCCGCCGGGCCCTCCGCCCTGCCGCGGCCCGCGCTGCCGGGCCGGGCGGGGCGCGATGCCGGGGGGTCGGTCTCCATGAACGACTCGCCGTGCGTGCCTACTGCCACCAAACCCTCCTCAGCCGTCCGGCCGCGTGGTGTGCTCGAAGGCCCCTGACGGAGCCCGCCCCCCGGGACCGGGGGCCCGTCTCCTCGCGACCGGTGCGGCGCTCTGTGCGCCCGCCCAACCGACAGTACGTCGTCGGCGGGCCCGCCGCGATGTTCATGTGGAACGCGAGCCCATTGTGCTCCACGGCGATCACCACCACAGCCCCACCGGGCCCATCACTTCGCTCCACCGGCCCCACCACTTCGCCCCACCGGACGCTCCCGGCCCTCCCGCGCGCCCCCTCAAAGGTCCATGGCGGACGGTGCCGCGGGCCGTCCCGGCGGGACCGCCGCGGGACGGCGCGCGGAGGGGCGCCCGCCGCCCCCCACTCCGCCCCACCCCATCTGACCTGCGGCTTTCTCGATGATCTTCGTGCGCGGAAGGCGTTTTCCTTGTTGACGGTGGGGAAGAGTGGAGTAGAGTGGGGCGCCGTGGGGAGCAGTAGCGCCTCATGCGGCGCGGGAGGTGGGGCCGGTGTTCCTCGGCACCCATTCACCGCGCCTCGACGACAAGGGACGACTGTTCCTGCCGGCGAAGTACCGCGAGGAGCTGTCGGGGGGATTGGTGATCACGAAGGGCCAGGAACGCTGCCTGTACGTCTTCCCCATGGCGGAGTTCCAGCGCATCACCGAGGCTCTGCGTGCCGCGCCGGTCACCGAGAAGGCGGTCCGCGCGTACAGCCGGGTCTTCTTCGCCAGCGCCTCCGACGAGGTCCCCGACAAGCAGGGACGCGTCACGATCCCGCCGCCGCTGCGCACGTACGCGGGCCTCACCCGCGACTGCACGGTCATCGGCGCCAACACACGCCTGGAGATCTGGGACACCCAGGCCTGGGAGTCCTACCTCGAGCAGGAGGAACAGGCGTTCTCCGACGTCTCGGAGGAGGTGTTGCCCGGGATCCTCTAGACGACCCGTCGGTCCGTTGACCGGCATTGGCCCACGTTCGGCCAGGTCTCCAGCCGCTCTCCGAGCCAGCTGGCGCAGCTTCCCCGGTGCCAGACGGCGACCCCCCGCGGTAACGCGGTGATCTTCCCTTAGGGCAGCGGATGGGGACCTGGCCGGGCGAGGCCGCCGCCGGGGGCGCGCAAGGTCCGGACCGGCGATGCCACACAGTCCGCGAGCGAGGTGGCAGTACCAGGGGGGTGAACCATGGACGTGGGAGACCACGCGGCCGGGGCCGGTCACGTACCGGTCATGCTCGGTCGCGTTCTGGAACTCCTCGCCCCCGCCGTGGACGCCGCCCGCGCCGCCGGGCGCACACCCCTCTACCTCGACGCCACCCTCGGCATGGGCGGCCACACCGAGGCCATGCTCCGGGCCCACCCGGACCTGCGGGTCATCGCCCTCGACCGCGACACCACCGCGCTGGAGCGCTCCGCGCGCCGGCTCGCCCCCTTCGGCGACCGCGTCGCGTTCGAGCACGCCGTCTACGACGAGATCCCCGGCGTCCTCGCCCGGCTCGGCGTCCCGTCGGTGGACGCCGTGCTGTTCGACCTCGGCGTCTCCTCCCCGCAGCTCGACGAGGCCGACCGCGGCTTCGCCTACTCCTATGACGCGCCCCTCGACATGCGGATGGACCGCACCCAGACGCTCACCGCGGCGGAGGTCGTCAACGGCTACCCGCCCGCCGAGCTGGCGCGCATCCTGCGCGAGTACGGCGAGGAGCGGTTCGCCCAGCGCATCGCCTCGGCGATCGTCCGCGAGCGCGAGCGCGCCCCGCTCGACTCCACCAGGCGGCTCGCCGACCTGGTCCGCACCTCCATCCCGGCCGCGACCCGCCGCACCGGCGGCAACCCGGCCAAAAGGACGTTCCAGGCGCTGCGCATCGAGGTGAACGGCGAGCTGGACATCTGGCGGCGGGCGCTGCCCGCCGCCCTGGACGCGCTCCCGGTCGGCGGCCGGGTCGCCGTCCTCAGCTACCACTCGCTGGAGGACCGCATCACCAAGCGGGTCCTCGCCGCCGAGGCGGCCGACACCACCCCGCCGGAGCTGCCCGTCCCGCTGCCGGAGCACGAGCCGAGGTTCCGGCTCCTGACGCGCGGGGCCGAGCTGCCGTCCGACGAGGAGACCACGACCAACCCACGGGCCGGGTCGGTGCGGATGCGCGCCGCCGAGCGGGTCCGGGAGGCGACATGACGACGACGAGCCGACGCCCGCCGGCCACCGCGCCCGCCAGGAACGCGCCGAAGAAGGCCGCGCCCGCGAAGAAGAAGAGGCCCGACCCGGACCGCCCGGCCGACGCCGCCGCGGGACGGGCCGCGCCGCCGCGCCGCCCGGCGAAGAGCGCGGCGAAGGGCGCGCCGGCCGCGGCCGCCCCGGCCAAGGCCCGGCCGCGCAAGGGCGCCCCGCCCGAGCCCGCCGCGCCCAAGCGGGCCCCGGCGAAGCGGACACCGCCGAAGAAGGCACCGGGCGGGGACGCGCAGGCGGCGGCCGTCCGGGCACGGCGCGAGCCCAGGCCGGCGCGGCGCTCGGCCGCCGTGCCGCCGCGCGCCCCGTTCGTCCTGCTCATCATCGCGCTGCTCGGCGGCGCGCTGGTGAGCCTGCTGCTGCTCAACACCGTCCTGGCGAAGGACGCCTTCACGCTGAGCAAGCTCGAGCAGCAGAACAAGGAGCTCGACCAGCAGGGCCAGGAGCTGCAGGCGCAGAACGAGGAGGAGAACTCGCCGCAGAACCTGGCGCGCAAGGCCGAGGCGCAGGGCATGGTCCAGAACAAGTACCCGCGGTTCTACTTCCCCGGCACCGGCAAGACGAGCGCGGGCGGGCTGCGGCCCGTCCCGCAGTCGGCCACCGCGTCCGCCGGCGCGGCGGCCGTCCTGGGCGTGCCCGGCACCGTGGTGCCGGGCGACGGGGTCCCGGTGCCGTCCGGCGCGACCGGTTCCGGAGGCCCCGCACAGGGCAACGGATCGGCGCAGGGCAACGGCTCGGGGCACGGGAACACCGCGGCGCGGGGGACCGGGACCGGGAGCGGCCGGCCGTGACGCGGGGCGGCGGCCACGACGGGGTGAGCACCGAGGGGCGGGGGACGCGGTGACGAAGGGACCCGGACGCGGGACCGCCGGGCCGCCGCCCGGCCGGAAACGCGGCCCCCGGGGCTCGGCGGGGCGGGACGACACGAGCGGCCCGGGCGCGGCGCGCGCGTCCGGGCGCCAGACCGGCAACCCGCCGCGCCCGCAGGCGGGACGCGCGGACGCGGCGGGCCGGCCCGGCAAGAAGGGCGGCCCCGCCGCCCGCCGCCCGGCCCGCGGCGGCACCGTCCCGCAGCCGCGCAAGGGCACCGGTAAGAAGGACGCGGAGAAGAAGCCGACCGGCAAGAACGCGACCGCCAAGGGCGCGACCGGCAAGGGCGCGACCGGCAAGGGCGCGACCGGCAAGGCGACCTCAGGCAGGGGCGGCTCCGGCAAGGGCGGTGCGCCCGCGAAGAGCCGGACGGCCGCGTTCCGCACGACCGCGCCCACCGCGCGGCCGGGCGGGCCGTCCCGCACGGGCGGGACGCGCCGCGACGGCCCCCGCGGCCCGCGCCCCGGCGGCGGGTCCGGGCGCCGCCCGCCGCGGCCCCCGCGCCGCCCGCGCGTCCCCTTCCACCGCCGCGACCCGATGAAGCGGCTGAACGCCGGGCTGCTGGTCGTGGCGTTCGTGCTGTCGCTGTTCGCGGGCCGCCTCGTCCAGCTCCAGACCATCGAGTCGGGCAAGTACAGCGAGCAGGCGATGGACCAGCGGCTGCGCAAGCTGACGCTGCCCGCCGTCCGCGGCGCGATCACCGACGCGCAGGGCAACTGGCTCGCCGTGACGGTGGAGGCCCGCGCGATCACCGCCGACCCGTACGTCATCAAGCCGGAGAAGCGGCAGGCGATCGTCAACGCGCTCGCGCCCGCCCTCGGCCTGAGCCCGGACGCGGTGATGAAGGCGATCAGCAAGAAGGGCACCCAGTTCGTCACGCTGGCGCACGGCGTCACCCCCGACCAGGCCCGCCTCATCACGTCGTGGAACTTCCAGGGCATCGGGACTTTGCCGGAATATCGCCGGGAGTATCCCAACGGATCGCTGGGCGCGAGCGTCATAGGTTTCGTGAACGGTGCGGGACAGGGCGCCGCCGGCCTCGAGAGCACGCAGAACGCCGTGCTGTCCGGGCGGGACGGCTGGCAGCGCGTGGAGATCAGCCTCGAGGGCCAGCACATCCCCATGGGCGAGGACCAGAAGAAGCCGCCCGTGCCCGGCCGCGGCATCCGCCTCACCCTCCAGCAGGACCTGCAGTTCAAGGCCCAGCAGGAGATCGAGAAGCAGGTCAGGGCGAGCGGCGCGCGCAGCGGCACCGTCATCGTCATGGACCCGCGCACCGGCCGGCTGCTGGCGATGGCGTCGGCGCCCGGCTACGACCCGAACCACGTCACCAAGGACGACCGCGACGTGTGGGGCAGCCCGCTGGTGCAGGACGCCTACGAGCCGGGCAGCACCGGCAAGGTCGTCACCGCCGCCGCCGTCATGGAGCACGGCGGGGTCACGCCGCAGACGCCCTTCAAGGTCCCCGACAAGATCAGCAAGTACAACGTGGTGTTCCACGACTCCGAGCCGCACGGCGTGGAGGACCTGACGTTCGCCGGGGTGCTGGCCAAGTCCAGCAACGTCGGCACCATCATGGCCAGCCAGACCATCAGCGAGGAGCAGCTCTACCAGACCCTGCGCGACTTCGGGTTCGGCCAGAAGACCGGCCTGCCGCTGCCGGGGGAGACGGCGGGGCTGCTGAACCCGCCGTCGAAGTGGTCGGGCACCGACCGGTACCCGATCGCCTTCGGGCAGACGGTGTCGGTCAACGCGGTGCAGATGGCGAGCGTCTACGCGACCATCGCCAACGGCGGCGTCCGCGTCGCGCCGAACCTGGTCGCGGGGACGGTCGGCGCGGACGACAGGTTCACCCCGGCGCCCGCCCCGCAGCAGCGCCGCGTGATCAGCCAGGGCACGGCCCGGCAGATCAGCGACATGCTGGAGGGCGTCACCACCGCCGAGGGCACCGCGCCGAAGGCGCAGATCAAGGGCTACCGGGTGGCGGGCAAGACCGGCACGGCGCAGCGCTTCGACGCGGGCTGCGGATGCTACAAGGGGTACACGGCGTCGTTCGCCGGGTTCGCGCCCGCCGACGACCCGCGGCTCGTCGTGCAGGTCGTCCTGCAGGACCCCAAGCGGGGCAGCCACTATGGTGGCGACGTCGCCGCGCCCGTGTTCCGCGACGTGATGAGCTTCGCGCTGCAGTCCGAGAAGATCCCGCCGACGGGGAGCAAACCGCCGATCATCAAGATCTACGCCCGAGACTGACCGCAGCGAGTACCCTCACTCGCCGTGAGTCCACCATCCGTTCACCAGCGTTCCCGTCCCACCGGCACCGAAAGAACCGTCATGCGTCCGACCACCACTCAGGCCCGTCCGCTGGACGGGCTCGCGGCGACTCTCGGGATCGGGCGGGGCGACTGGGGGGACGCGCGGGTCACCGGGATCACGCACGACTCGCGGGCGGTGCGGCCCGGCGACGTCTACGCGGCGCTGCCCGGCACCCGCACGCACGGCGCGGAGTTCTCCGCGCAGGCCGCCACGGCGGGCGCGGTCGCGATCCTCACCGACGCCGCCGGCCGGAGCCGCGCCGCCGCGACCGGGCTGCCGGTCCTGGTGGTCGCGGACGCGCGGGCGCGGCTCGGCGACGCGGCCGCCTGGGTGTACGGGGAGCCGGGACGCGACATCACGCTCATCGGCATCACCGGCACCAGCGGCAAGAGCACCACGGCGTTCCTGGTCGAGGCGGGGCTGCGCGGCGCCGGTCTCACCACCGGGCTGGTCGGCGGCGTGGAGATCCGGGTCGCCGACGAGCGGGTGCCGAGCGCGCTGACCACGCCGGAGGCGACCGACCTGCACGCGCTGCTGGCCATGATGCGCGAGCGCGGCGTCGGCGCCGCGGCGATGGAGGTGTCCAGCCACGCGCTGGTGCAGGGCCGGGTCGGCGGCGCGCACTACGAGGTCGCCGTCTTCACGAACCTGTCGCAGGACCACCTCGACTACCACCCGACGATGCAGGACTACTTCCTGGCGAAGGCGCAGCTGTTCACGCCGGAGTACGCGCGGGTCGGGGTGGTGAACCTCGACGACCACTACGGCCGCGAGCTGCTGGAGATCGCCCGGATCCCGATGACGACGTTCTCGGCGTCCGGTGACCCGGCGGCGGACTGGCGGGCCGAGGACGTGCGGGTCGGCGCGGACGGCAGCGTGTTCCGGGTCGTCGGGCCGGGCGGCGTCGAGGCCGACGCCTCGGTGCGGCTCGCCGGGCCGTTCAACGTCGCGAACGCGCTCGCCGCGATCGTCGCGCTGGTGGAGGCGGGGATCGGGCTGCCGTCGGCGGTGCGCGGCGTCGCGTCGCTGGAGGGCGTGCCCGGGCGGCTGGAGCGGGTCGACGAGGGCCAGGACTTCGTCGCGCTCGTCGACTACTCGCACAAGCCCGGCGCGGTCGAGGCGGTGCTGACGGCGCTGCGTCCGGTCACCGAGGGGACCCTCGCGGTGGTGCTCGGCTGCGGCGGCGACCGCGACCGCGGCAAGCGGCCGCTGATGGGCGAGGCGGCGGCGCGGCTGGCCGACATGGCGTATTTCACCAACGACAACCCGAGGTCCGAAGATCCGCTCGCCATCCTCGCCGCTATGGTCGAGGGCGGGCTCAAGGTGCCGCAGCGGCACCGGGCGCACATCGTCGTGGAGCCCGACCGCGCCGCCGCCATCGCGCTGGCCGTCGGCCGGGCCCGCCGCGGCGACGTCCTCGTCGTCGCGGGCAAGGGCCACGAGCAGGGCCAGTACGCGGCGGGCGAGGTGCAGCCGTTCGACGACCGCGAGGTCGTCCGGGAGGCGCTGCGGCGTGCCGCGCCTCGGGAAGAGAAGTAGAGGGGACGGGACGCAGGCGTGATCCCACTTCCGCTGTCGGTGATCGCGGAGATCACGGGGGGCACCGTCGACGGGGCGCCCCCGGACGCCGTGGCCGGCGGTCCCGTGGTCATCGACTCCCGCGCGGTGGAGCCCGGGGCGCTGTTCGCGGCGTTCAAGGGCGAGCGCGCGGACGGGCACGACTTCGCCGCCGCCGCGCTGGCGGCCGGGGCCGCGGCGGTGCTGGCGCAGCGCCCGGTGGGCGGCCCGGCCGTGCTGGTCGACGACGTGAAGGAGGCGCTCGGCCGGCTCGCGCGGGGCGTGCTGGAGCGGCTGCCGGACACGACCGTCGCCGCGGTCACCGGGTCGGCGGGCAAGACCTCCACCAAGGACCTGATCGCGCAGCTCGTCGGGCGGGCGGGGCCGACGGTGTGGCCGCCGGGCTCGTTCAACAACGAGATCGGGCTGCCGCTGACGGTGCTGCGCGCCGACGCCGAGACGCGGCACCTGGTGCTGGAGATGGGCGCCCGGGGCATCGGGCACATCGCCTACCTGACCCGGATCGCCCCGCCCGACGTCGGCGTGGTGCTGAACGTCGGCACCGCGCACCTCGGCGAGTTCGGCAGCCGGGAGGCGATCGCGCAGGCGAAGGGCGAGATGGTGGAGGCGCTGCGGCCCGGCGGCACCGCCGTGCTCAACGCCGACGACCCCCTGGTGAGCGCGATGGCGTCGCGGACGGTGGGCGAGGTCGTGACGTTCGGCCGGTCGGAGGGCGCGGCGGTCCGCGCGGTGGACGAGACGCTCGACGAGCAGGGCCGGGCCCGGTTCACGCTGGTGGCGCCGGAGGGCTCGGCGCCGGTGGCGCTGCGGCTGTACGGTTCGCACGCGGTCGCGAACGCGCTGGCGGCAGCGGCGGCGGCGCGGGCGGCGGGCCTGCCGGTGGACGAGATCGCCGCGGGGCTGTCGGAGGCGGAGCCGGCGAGCCGGTGGCGGATGGAGGTCACCGAGCGGGCCGACGGGGTGACGGTGGTCAACGACGCCTACAACGCCAACCCCGACTCGACGCGGGCCGCGATCGACGTGCTCGCGCACATGGCCCGCGGCCGGCGCGCGTACGCGGTGCTGGGAGAAATGGCCGAACTGGGAGGTTCGTCCGCCGCGGAACATGCCAGGATCGGGCGGCACGCCGCGCGCAGCGGGCTGGACGGCCTCGTCGTCGTCGGCGCGAACGCGGCGGCGATGGCCGAAGGTGCCGCGGAGGTGGCGTCATGGACGGGAGAGTGCGTGCAGGTGGATGACGTCGGCGCGGCGGTGGCCGCGCTCAGCGAGCGGCTCGCGCCGCGGGACGTCGTGCTGGTGAAGGGCTCCCGGGTCGCCGGGCTGGAACGGGTCGCCGAGGCGCTGCTCGCGCCGGACGGGCCCGGCGGGCCCGGCACGGAGGCCGGTCGATGACCAACATCCTCATCGCGGCCGGGTTCGCGCTGGTGTTCGTCATGGTCGGCACCCCCGTGTGGATCCGGATCGTCAACCGGCTCGGCTACGGCCAGATGATCCGGGACGAGGGCCCCGAGGCCCACCTCACCAAGCGCGGCACCCCCACCATGGGCGGCACCGTCTTCATCGTCGGGTCGCTGTTCGGGTACGCGCTCGCGCACCTGTTCACCGGCGAGGCGCCGACGATCTCGGGCGTGCTGGTGCTGTTCCTGATGACCGGCCTCGGGTTCGTCGGGTTCGTCGACGACTTCATCAAGGTGTTCAAGCAGCGCAGCCTCGGCCTGCGCAGCGGCGCCAAGATGATCGGCATCATCCTCGTCGGGGTGGTCTTCGCGGTCGCCTCGCTGAACTTCCCCAACGGCTACGACATCACCCCCGCCGACCCCCACCTGTCCTTCCTGCGCGACTTCGGCCCCTCGATCGGCCCCTACCTGTTCGTCGTCTGGGCGCTGCTGCTGATCGCGGCGATGTCCAACGGCGTGAACCTCACCGACGGCCTGGACGGCCTGGCCGCGGGCCCCGCCGGCATGGTGCTGGCCGCCTACGTGATCATCGGCAACTGGCAGCTGCGCAACTCCTGCGCCGCCGCGCTCGCCCCCAACTGCTACAACGTCCGCGACCCCCTGGACCTCGCGGTGGTGGCCGCGGCCGTGCTCGGCGGCGTGTTCGGCTTCCTGTGGTGGAACGCCCCGCCCGCGAAGATCTTCATGGGCGACACCGGCTCGCTGGCCCTCGGCGGCGTGCTGGTCGGCCTCGCGATCCTCACCCGCACCCAGTTCCTGCTGGCCATCCTGTGCGGCCTGATCGTGATGATCACCCTGTCGGTGATCATCCAGGTCGGCGGCTTCAAGATGACCAAGAAACGGGTGTTCAAGATGGCCCCGCTGCAGCACCACTTCGAGCTGTCCGGCTGGGCCGAGACCACGATCGTCGTGCGGTTCTGGCTGATGTCGGCGCTGTTCGTCGGGATCGGGATCGGGATCTTCTACCTGGAATGGATGCCGAAGAAGTGACGATGAGTCCCTGGGACGGCCTCGCCGTCTGCGTCGCCGGGCTCGGCGTGTCCGGACGGGCCGCGGCGCGCGCGCTCGCCGCGCGCGGCGCCCGCGTCACGGCCGTCGACGCCCGCGACGGCGACGAGCAGCGCGCGCAGGCCGCCGAGCTGGAGGAGCGCGGCGTCGCGGTCCGGCTCGGCGACGGCGAGACCCTCCCGGAGGGCACCGGCCTGGTCGTCACCTCGCCGGGATGGAAGCCGGACGCGCCGCTGCTCGCGGCGGCCGCCGCGGCCGGCGTCGAGATCATCGGCGAGGTCGAGCTGGCCTGGCGGCTGCGGCCCGCGGGCGAGCAGGGCGCGGCGCCGTGGCTCGCCATCACGGGAACCGACGGCAAGACGACCGTCGTCCGGATGCTGGCGTGCATGCTGACGGCCGCCGGGCACAAGGCCCTCGCCGTCGGCAACGTCGGGACCCCGATCGTCGAGGCCGTCGCCGAGCCGTACGACGTGCTGGCGGTGGAGCTGTCCAGCTACCAGCTGCACTGGTCGAGCTCGCTCGCGCCGCTGGCGGCGACCGTGCTGAACATCGCGCCCGACCACCTCGACTGGCACGGCTCCATGGACGCCTACGTCGGCGCCAAGGCGAAGATCTTCGCGCCCGGCACCGTCGCGGTCTACAACGCCGACGACGCCACCTCCACCGCGCTCGCCGAGCGCGCCGAGGGCGTCGAGCGGCGCGCCGGGTTCACGCTGGGCGTGCCGCGCCCCGGCGAGCTCGGCGTCGTCGAGGAACTGCTGGTCGACCGCGCGTTCACGGCCGACCCGGCGAGCGAGGCCGCCGAGCTCGCCGCGCTGGCGGACGTCCGCCCGTTCGCCCCGCACAACGTCGCCAACGCGCTCGCGGCGGCGGGCCTGGCGCGGGCCTTCGGCGTGCCGCCCGAGGCCGTCCGGGAGGGGCTGCGCTCGTTCGTGCCCGACCCGCACCGCATCCAGCACGTCGCCGACGTCGCCGGCGTCGCCTACGTCAACGACTCCAAGGCGACCCAGCCGCACGCCGCCGCCGCGTCCCTGGCCGCCTACGAGTCGATCGTGTGGATCGCCGGCGGCCTGCTCAAGGGCCTGGACGTCGACGACCTGGTGCGCACCTGCGCCGGGCGGCTGCGCGGCGTCGTGCTGATGGGCCGCGACCGGCACCGGATCGCCGAGGCACTCGCGCGACACGCCGCCGATGTCCCGGTCGTCGACGTCGCCGACACCGACACTGGGGCCATGGACCGCGTCGTCACCGAAGCAGCCGGGCTCGCCCGTCCCGGCGACACCGTGCTGCTCGCCCCCGTCGGGGCCTCCTTCGACATGTTCGCCAACTACCCCGCCCGCGGCGAGGCGTTCATCGCCGCGGTGGAACGCCTCGCCGCCGCCGGAGACCCGCAGGCGTCATGACCACCGCCGTACCGGCCGAGGAGGAACGGACGCGCCGGGCGGGGCCGCGCGAGCAGGTGGTCGCCGCGGTCGGGCTGCTCGACCGCCCCCTCACCTCCTACTACCTGGTGCTGAGCTGCTCGGTGATGCTGCTGGCGCTCGGCCTGACCATGGTGCTGTCCGCGTCGTCGGTCAAGCAGCTCCAGGAGACCGGGTCCGCCTACACGCTGTTCCAGAAGCAGGCCGTGTGGATGGTGATCGGGCTGCCGCTGATGTGGCTGGCGTCCCGGCTGCCGGTGCGGACGTTCCGCGCGCTCGCCTACCCGCTGCTGCTGCTGTCGATCGTCGCGCTCGCCATGGTGCTGGTCCCCGGCCTCGGCCGCAGCGCGGGCGGCGCCACCCGCTGGATCGACCTCGGGCCCGTCCAGATCCAGCCGTCCGAGCCCGCCAAGCTCGCGCTCGTGCTGTGGGGCGCCGACCTGCTGGCCCGCAAGGAGCGGCTCGGCCAGCTCACCGAGTGGCGGCCGCTGCTCGTGCCGCTGCTGCCCGGCGCCGGGGTGCTGGTGCTGCTGGTCATGCTCGGCAACGACCTCGGCACCACCCTCGTCCTGCTGACGATCTTCCTCGCGCTGCTGTGGGTGGTCGGCGCGCCGGGCCGGCTGTTCGTCGGCATCGCCGGCCTCGTCTGCCTGCTGGTGTCGATCCTGATCATCGTCGAGCCGTACCGGATGCAGCGGCTCACCGGCTTCCTCGACCCGGCCGGCAACCGGCTGACGAGCAACTACCAGGGAATCCAGGGCCTGTTCGCGGTCGCCTCCGGGGGGCTGTTCGGCACCGGCCTCGGGGAGGGGCGCGCCAAGTGGGACTACCTGCCGCACGCCGAGACCGACTTCATCTTCGCGATCGTCGGCGAGGAGTTCGGGCTGGTCGGCACCCTCGTCGTGCTCGGCCTGTTCGGGCTGCTGGCCTACGCGGGGCTGCGCATCGCCCGCCGGGTGAAGGACCCGTTCACCCGGCTCGCCGCGGCCGGCGCGACCGCCTGGCTGGTCGTCCAGGCCATCGTCAACATCGGCGCCGTGATCGGGGTGCTGCCGATCACCGGCATCCCGCTGCCGCTGGTGTCCTACGGCGGCTCCGCGCTGATCCCGACGCTGATCGCGCTCGGGATGCTGCTGGCGTTCGCCAAACGCGAGCCCGGCGCGCGGCAGGCACTGTCCGCACGCGGCCCCGGACCGGTCGTGAGGGCTCTAAGCTGGCTGGGACTGGCACGGCGCTGAAATCCCCCCGCCGGGGTGCCGGCGACCCGGCGTCCGCCGCCCGCACGCGCCGAGTGCGGGACGGACGGCACGCGAGCGGACGGCACCCGACACGTCGAACACGCTGAGGAGTTGTCAACGAGCATGAGGGTTGTCCTGGCCGGCGGCGGCACCGCCGGACACATCGAGCCCGCCCTGGCTCTCGCCGACGCGCTGCGCCGCAACGACCCCAACACGGGGATCGTCTGCCTCGGCACCGAACGCGGCCTGGAGACCCGGCTGGTCCCGCAGCGCGGCTACGAGCTCGCGCTGATCCCGCCGGTCCCGCTGCCGCGCACGCTGACCCCGCAGCTGCTGTCGGTCCCGGGACGGCTGCGCGGCGCGATCAACGCGGCGGCGAACGTGCTGGACCAGGCGCAGGCCGACATCCTGGTCGGGTTCGGCGGCTACGTCGCGACCCCCGGCTACCTGGCCGCGCGCAAGCGCAAGGTGCCGATCATCGTGCACGAGGCCAACCCGAAGCCGGGCCTGGCCAACAAGCTCGGCGCCCGCTTCACCGACCACGTCGCGGTGTCCCACCAGGACTCGCCGCTCCCGAACGCCACCTTCGTCGGCATCCCGCTGCGCCGCGAGATCGCGGCGCTGGACCGGCTGGCGATGGGCGACAAGGCCCGCTCCTACTTCGGCCTGCTGCCCGACCTGCCGACGCTGCTGATCTTCGGCGGGTCGCAGGGCGCCCGCTCCCTCAACCAGGCCGCGGTGGCCGCCGCGCCGTACTTCCGGCAGGCCGGCATCCAGGTGCTGCACATCGTCGGGCCGAAGAACACCGAGGAGCCCGAGCCGGCGCAGGGCGGCCCTCAGTACGTCACCATCCCGTACTGCGACCGGATGGACCTCGCCTACGCCGCCGCCGACATGGCGATGTGCCGGGCCGGCGCGATGACCTGCGCGGAGCTCGCCGCGGTCGCGCTCCCGGCGGTGTACGTGCCGCTCCCGATCGGCAACGGCGAGCAGCGGCTGAACGCCGAGCCGATCGTCGCGGCGGGCGGCGGCATGCTGGTCGACAACGCCGAGCTGTCGCCGGACTGGATCGCCCGGAACCTGCTGCCGGTGCTGGCCGACCCGGGCCGGGTCGCGCACATGTCCGAGGCGGCCGGGCGGATGGGCCGCCGGGACGCCGACGTCGCGCTGGCCCGGATGGTGTACGACGTGGTCCGCGCGGCGGGCGCCGCCCGATGAGCCTGATCGACCCGTGCGAGGTGGTCCCGGCCGGGGAGCTCGGCCGGGTCCACTTCATCGCCATCGGCGGCGCCGGCATGTCCGGCATCGCCCGGATCATGCTGCGCCGCGGGATCGCCGTGTCGGGCAGTGACGCGCGCGACTCCGAGCTGCTCGGCCAGCTCGGCGACCTCGGCGCGAAGGTGTTCGTCGGGCACGACGCCGCGCACGTCGGCGACGCCGACACCGTCGTGGTGTCCACCGCGATCCGGGAGGCCAACCCCGAGCTGGTCGCCGCCCGCGAGCGCGGGCTGCGGGTGCTGCACCGCTCGGCGGCGCTGGCGTCGCTGATGGCGGGGCGGCGCGCCGTCGCCGTCGCCGGGACGCACGGCAAGACCACCACGACGTCGATGCTGACGGTCGCGCTGCAGCACGCGGGCGCCGACCCGTCGTACTGCATCGGCGGGCAGCTGGTCACCACGGGGCTCGGCGCCGACGAGGGCACCGGGGACGTGTTCGTCGCCGAGGCCGACGAGAGCGACGGCTCGTTCCTCATGTACACCCCGCACATCGCGGTCGTCACCAACGTCGAGGCCGACCACCTCGACAACTACGGCGGCTTCGAGATGGTGAAGGAGAACTTCGCCAGGTTCGTCGACCGGATCGAGCCGGGCGGGACCCTCGTCGCCGGCGCCGACGACCCCGTCGCGATGGAGCTGGCGGAACTGGCGCGCGCGCGGGGGCTGACCGTCCGGACGTACGGCGAGGCCGAGGGCGCCGACCTGCGGGTCACCGGGTTCACCCCGCGCGGCCTCGGCTCCCGCTTCACGATCGAGGGCGCCGGCGAGGTGGCGCTCGCCGTCCCCGGCCGGCACAACGCGCTCAACGCCGCCGCGGTCGTCGCGGTCGCGCAGGCGCTCGGCGTCGACGACGCCGCCGTGCGCGAGGGGCTCGCCGCGTTCGGCGGCGCGATGCGGCGGCTGGAGCGCAAGGGCGAGGCGGGCGGCGTCGAGGTGTTCGACAGCTACGCCCACCACCCGACCGAGCTGACCGCCGACCTGGAGGCCACCCGCGGCTACCTGGGGGAGAAGCAGGAGCCGGGCCGGATCGTCGCGGTGTTCCAGCCGCACCTGTACAGCCGCACCCGGTTCTTCGCCGCCGAGTTCGGCGCCGCGCTCGGCCTCGCCGATGTCGCCGTCGTCCTGGACGTCTACGGCGCCCGCGAGGACCCCGAACCCGGCGTGACCGGCGCGCTCGTCGCCGACGCCGTCCCCGCCGGGACCGAGACCGTCTACGCGCCCGTGCGCGACGAGGTCCCCGCCCTGGCCGCCTCGCTCGCCCGTCCCGGCGACGTGGTGATCACGCTGGGCGCCGGCGACGTGACCGCGCTCGGCCCGCTGGTCCTGGAGCGGCTCGCGGCCCGCTGAGCGCCCGCGCCGCGCGGAGGGGGACACGCCGCCGCGCGGGCGTTCGGCGGCGCGCGGGCCGATCACTGTCAAGCTGGGGTCATGACCGAGGCGCGGACGGACCAACCGGAGAGCGAGGCCGGGGACCGGGCGGCGGACGGGCCGGAGACCGCCGCGGACCGGGCACGCCCGGGCCGATGGAAAGTGATCTTCGTCGCGCTGCTCGTGCTCGGCGCGCTGGCCGCGGTCGGCTGGGTGCTGCTCGGCTCGAAGCTGCTGGTGGTGCGGCACGTGGAGGTGAGCGGCGCCGCGCTCGCGCCGCGCGACCGGATCGTCGCCGCCGCCGGGATCCGGCTCGGCGTCCCGATGGCGCGGCTGGACACCGGCGCGATCAGGGCGCGGGTGGAGCGGCTCCGCGAGGTGGAGTCCGCCGAGGTCAAGCGCGACTGGCCCGCGACGGTCCGGATCGTCGTGCACGAGCGCGTCCCGGTGGCGGTGCTGCGGCGCGGCGGCCGCTACGAGCGCCTCGACCGGCACGGGGTGACCGTGGCGGACGGGGCGTCGCGCCCGCCGGGGCTTCCGGAGCTGACCGTCGCCTCGCCCGGGCCGTCCGACCCGGCGACGCTCGCGGCCCTCAAGGTGCTCACCGGCCTGCCGGAACGGCTGCGCGGCCGGGTCACCGAGGTGGAGGCGGCCGATCCCGCGTCCGTGGAGCTGCACATGAAGGGCGGCCTGACGGTGACGTGGGGCCCGCCGGAGCGCGCTGCGGAGAAGATCCGCCTGCTGGACTCGGTGGAGCGGACGGCGTCGGGGCGGTCCCTGCACAGCGTCGACGTCAGCTCGCCGGAGGTGCTGATCACGCGGTGACCGGCCGGATGGCGCGGCGGAATGTCAAGCCGTTCGGGTCCGGTGCGTGTGTCGGGGCGATTCCGGGCGTCCGATGGGGCACGCTGGAACGGTCGGCCGGAGTTCGGCCGGCCTGGACGGACCGGAGGGCGGGCGGCGGTGCACTGAGCGGCAGGCGGCGGACACGTCCGTCGCCAACCAGGGCAAACCCGTGCCCAGTGCGACACGCCGGTGGAGTTCGGGGGAGGTTAGTTGACCCTGGCGGTAAGGCCGCCCTACTGTCCGTATCAGTCCTCAGGTTGACATAACTGTAAGCCTCAAGTTGAGGGTGAGGGTTGAGGGTGGATCGGATCGACGGTCGGTTCCGCCCGCTTCCCGCGCCGGAAAAGCGCACAGGTCAGGAAACTCCGCGGCGGACGGTCGGCAGACCGGACCGGCGGGTCGGATAGAGCGAGCGGAAAGGCCCCTCGTCGTGGCAGCACCGCAGAACTACCTCGCGGTCATCAAGGTCGTCGGTATCGGCGGCGGCGGCGTCAACGCCGTCAACCGGATGATCGAGGAGGGACTCAAGGGCGTCGAGTTCATCGCGATCAACACGGACGCCCAGGCGCTGCTGATGAGTGACGCCGACGTGAAGCTGGACGTGGGCCGCGAGCTCACCCGGGGCCTCGGCGCCGGAGCGAACCCGGACGTCGGCCGCAAGGCCGCCGAGGACCACCGGGAGGAGATCGAGGAGGTGCTCAAGGGCGCCGACATGGTCTTCGTCACCGCCGGGGAGGGCGGCGGCACCGGCACCGGCGGCGCGCCCGTGGTCGCCAACATCGCCCGGTCGCTCGGCGCCCTGACGATCGGCGTGGTCACCCGCCCGTTCAGCTTCGAGGGCAAGCGCCGCGCGATGCAGGCCGAGGCCGGCATCGAGACGCTGCGCGACGAGGTCGACACCCTCATCGTGATCCCCAACGACCGGCTGCTGTCGATCTCCGACCGGCAGGTCAGCGTGCTGGACGCGTTCAAGGCCGCCGACCAGGTGCTCCTGTCCGGTGTCCAGGGCATCACCGACCTGATCACCACGCCGGGACTGATCAACCTGGACTTCGCCGACGTCAAGTCCGTGATGTCCGGCGCCGGCTCGGCGCTGATGGGGATCGGCTCGGCCCGCGGCGACGACCGCAGCGTCGCCGCCGCCGAGATGGCGATCTCCAGCCCGCTGCTGGAGGCCAGCATCGACGGCGCGCACGGCGTGCTGCTGTCCATCTCCGGCGGCTCCGACCTCGGCCTGTTCGAGATCAACGAGGCGGCGCAGCTCGTCTCCAACGCGGCCGCCCCGGACGCCAACATCATCTTCGGCGCGGTCATCGACGACGCGCTCGGCGACGAGGTGCGGGTCACCGTGATCGCCGCGGGGTTCGACGAGGGACGCCCTACCCGGCCGGCCCCTGAGCCGGAGACCAAGCGCGCCGCCCCGCCGCCCCGCCCGGTGCCGCCGCCCGCCGCGCCGCCCGCGCCGTCCAACCCGATCCCGAGCCGGGTCGGCCGTTCCGACACCGGCCCGCAGCCCGCGCCGCACCAGTCGGTCGCGCAGGCCGCCGCCGCGCCGCAGCCGTCCGCGCCGCTCGCGGCGCCGGTCCCCGCGCCCGCGCCGCGGCCCGAGGCCGAGCGCTCCCCGGGGTCGGCCGGCGACGACCGCGCCGCCGGCCGCGGCGGGTCGCCTCCCGGCGACCCGGCCCGTTCGGACTCCGGCCGCGCCGAGCCGCAGCCGTCCTCCCAGCCGGGGCAGTCCGGCGACCGCGACCAGGGCTCCGACACCGGCTCGCGCGCCCCCGCGCCGCGCCCGTCCGCCGAGTCGACCCCCTCCCGGGTGCACGCCGGCGAGAACGACGGCGGCCCCGCCCCCGCCGGCGGGCGCCGCCGCCCGGTCGTGTTCGACGAGGACGACGACCTCGACGTGCCCGACTTCCTGAAGTGATCACCACCGTCGCCCTGGGCGACGGCGTCGGCGCCGCCTTCACCGGCCGGCCCGGCGGCGTGAGCACGGCCCCCTACGACTCCCTGAACCTGGGCGGCGCGGTCGGCGACGACCCGGCCGCCGTCACCGCGAACCGGCGGCGCGCCGCCGCCGCCCTCGGCGTCGACCCCGCGCGCACCGTCTGGATGCGGCAGGTGCACGGCGCCGACGTCGCGTTCGTCACCGCCCCCGCCGACGCCGGCGGCCCCGTCGACGCGATCGTCACCACCGTCCCCGGCCTGGTCCTCGCCGTCCTCGTCGCCGACTGCGCCCCCGTCCTGCTGGCCGACCCCGCCGCCGGCGTGGCCGGCGCCGCCCACTCCGGCCGGCCCGGCACCGCGGCCGGCGTCGTCCCCGCGCTGGTGAAGGCGATGTGCGAGCGCGGCGCCGACCCCGCCCGGATACGCGCCGCGATCGGCCCCGCCGCGTGCGGCGGCTGCTACGAGGTGCCCGCGGAGATGCGCGACGAGGTCGCCGCCGTGGTGCCCGCCGCGCACGCGACGACGTCCAAGGGCACCCCGGGCCTCGACATCCGCGCCGGCATCGCCGCGCAGCTCGCCGCGAGCGGGGTCGGCGACGTCCGCGTCGACCCGCGCTGCACCATCGAGACCCCGGACCTCTTCTCCTACCGCCGCGACGGCCGCACCGGCCGGTTCGCCGGATTCGTCTGGCTCCAGGACGGCGGCGCGTGACCGCCGGCGAGCCCGGCCGCCCGGCGGCCCCGGCGGCTTCGGACGAGCGGCGCGCCGAACTCGCCGCGAACCTCGCCGACGTCCGCGGCCGGATCGCCGCCGCCTGCGCCGCCGCCGGACGCGACCCGGCGGAGGTCGCGCTGATCGCGGTGACCAAGACCTTCCCGGCCTCCGACGTGCGGCTGCTGGCCGGGCTCGGACTCACCGACGTCGGCGAGAACCGCGACCAGGAGGCGCGGCCGAAGGCCGCCGAGTGCGCCGACCTCCCGCTGACCTGGCACTTCGTCGGGTCCCTACAGACCAACAAGGCCCGCGCGGTCGCCTCCTACGCCGACGTCGTGCACTCCGTCGACCGGTCCCGGCTGGTCACCGCGCTGTCCGGCGCCGCCGGCCGGGCCGGGCGCACGCTGCGCTGCCTCGTCCAGGTCTCGCTGGACGAGGCCGAGCACCGCGGCGGCGCGGCCCCGGCGCAGGTCCCGGCGCTCGCCGACGAGATCGCCGCCGCCCCGGGCCTGGAGCTCGGCGGGCTGATGGCCGTCGCGCCGCTCGGCGCCGACCCGGCACCGGCGTTCGAACGGCTCGCCGCGCTGTCGGCGGACCTGCGCCGGAACCATCCGGACGCGCGGAGCGTCTCTGCGGGCATGAGCGGGGATCTGGAGCAGGCGATCGCGTGCGGCGCGACACACCTGCGGATCGGTACGGCGTTGCTCGGCGGCCGACGGGCAATCGTCAGGTAATGTCCCGGGAGTGGTACCTGCCGGAACGCGGGCCACGTAGACGGATCGGTCCAGCGGCGCCGGAGGCGCCGGGTGCCGCGGCCACAGGACACGGAGGGGCGTATGGCCAGCGCGATGCGCAAGATGGCGGTCTACCTCGGCCTGGTGGAGGACGACCGCTACGACGACAAGTACGGCGACGAGTACGACTACGAGCCCTACGACGACGAGACCGACCCCGGCCAGGGGCGGCGCCGCGAGGACGAATCCGGCGGTCAGCTTACCCGAGCCGAGGAGACCGCGGACCGGGAACGCGATCATCACGCGGTGTCACCGCCCGAGCGACGCTCCGTGGCGCTCTACGAGTCCGGTACCACCGACCTTGCGCGCATCACTACGCTGCACCCTAGGACCTACAACGAGGCGAGGACCATCGGGGAGCACTTCCGTGAGGGCACACCGGTGATCATGAATCTGACCGAGATGGTCGACAGCGACGCCAAGCGGCTCGTCGACTTCGCGGCGGGTCTCGTGTTCGGCCTGCACGGGAGCATCGAGCGTGTTACCAACAAGGTGTTCCTCCTCTCACCGGCCAACGTGGAGGTGACGGCGGAGGACAAGGCCCGGATGGCAGAACGAGGGTTCTTCAACCAAAGCTGACAGCCACATGCGAGAGTGTCCGTGAACATCGTTGGACAGGTGCTGACGTACCTCCTGTACATCTTCCTGCTCTTCCTGATCGGCAGGCTGATCCTGGAGGTGCTGCAGTCGTTCGCCAGGCAGTGGCGTCCCAGAGGGGTGGTGCTCGTGATCGCCGAGGCGACCTACACCATCACCGATCCGCCGCTGAAGCTGCTGAGGCGTTTCATCCCTCCCATACGGCTGGGTAACGTGGCGCTGGACCTCAGTTTCACCTTCCTCATCTTTGTGGTGTGGGTCTTGATCATCTTCGTGCAGAGGCTCTGATCGGATACCGTCCTTCGGGACAGACTCCAAGCGCGCCAAGGAGACGAACATGCCGCTGACACCCGCCGATGTGCGGAACAAGCAGTTCAGTACCACCAGGCTGAGGCCGGGGTACGACGAGGAGGAGGTGGACGCCTTCCTCGACGAGGTCGAGGCCGAGCTCGACCGCCTCATCCAGGAGAACGAGGAGCTGCGGGCCAAGCTCGCCGAGTGCCTCCGTGGCAAGGTTCCCGCCATGGCCGCCCCCATCGTGGAGCCCAAGCCGGACGTCCAGAAGATCCCCGAGCCCCCCCGGCCGGAGCCGCAGCCGCAGCCCGAGCCCGAGCCCGTCCCCCTCGGCGGCCTCGGCATGGCGCCCGCGCCCACCGGCGAGGACAACATGGACACCGCCGCGCGCGTGCTGGCGCTGGCGCAGCAGACCGCCGACCAGGCGATCGCCGACGCCCGCCGGGAGGCCGACGAGACGCTCGGCCGCGCCCGCCGCGAGGCCGAGGAGATCCTCGGCAAGGCCCGCCGGCAGGCCGACCAGATCGTCAGCGAGGCCCGGTCCCGCGCCGAGGCCCTCGACCGCGACGCGCAGGAGCGGCACCGCCAGGTCATGGGGTCGCTCGTGCAGCAGCGCGAGGAGCTCGAGCGCGAGGTCGACAACCTGCGCGCCTTCGAGCGGGAGTACCGCAGCCGCCTGAAGGTCTACCTGGAGGGCCAGCTGCGCGACCTCGAGGCCGGCAGCACCGAGACGGGCGCGTTCGCCGCCGTCCCGGGCGCGGCGCCCTCGGTGGCGCAGCCGACCGCGCCGCAGCCGACCGCGCCGCAGGCCGGGCCCCAGACGGGACCGCAGAACGCGCTGCCGCACGCCGAGAACCGCAACGGCGGAGCCGGCGGCTCCAACCCCGCCGGGCCGGCGTTCCCGTCGCCCGCCGAGCACGCCCAGCAGGTGCAGCACTCGGCGACCGGCGCGTTCCACTCCGGCGGCGGTGACAACCCGCCGCACGAGAGGCGCTGACTCGGGCACCGCAGGCGATAGTGTCGTCCCGATCGCCGCGCCGAGGATGGCACCGCCGCCGTCCCGGCGCCCCGAGGCGGCCGGCCGGGGCCGGTCGGCCGGGGAGATACGGCGTGACACCTGGGCCTGAAGGGCGGCCCGGAGCCGAGCGGTCCGAACGAGGGGGAGAGACCCTGTGATCATCCTGAGTGGCGTTCTCGTGGTGGCGGCGATCGCCCTGCTGGTTGCGGGAATCGTCGCCGGCAACGGAGACAGCGCCCAGGTCTTCGGCCTGGATGCGCTGGTGGTGATCTACATCTCGATCGCCGTCAGCATCGTCTCCGCGCTGTGCCTGGCCATCGGGGTGTTCCTGCGCCGCAAGGAGCTCTTCGGCAGCGGCACCCCCGCCGCGCCGGCCAGGAAGGGCAGGAAGGCCAAGCGGCCGCGGCCGGCTCCGCCGGCGCCCGCGGCCAAGAGCGCGGCCGGCGCCCCCGCGGCGCCCCGGCCGTCCCTGGACGCCCCGGCCGAGCCCGACGACGAGGTGGAGATCCCCGTCCAGCCCGTCGACGTGCCCGACGACGCCCTGGTGTTCGTCGTGCGCGGACGCAAGCGCTACCACCTCGACACGTGCCGGCAGCTCGCCGGGCGCGACACCGAGGAGCTCACCTACGCCGAGGCCAAGGAGGAGGGGTTCAGCCCCTGCACCGCCTGCATGCCCGACACCGCACTGGCGGCGCGCGCCGCGGCGTCGGGACCCGGGTCACCGGACCCGGGCAGGACGGTCGCGGACGGCTCCGACCTCACCAAGCCCCGCGTGGACCGCTCCGCGGCCGGTGCGGAGGGCGGCCTGGCCGGGCTGGCGAAGCCCGCGCCCGCCGCCCCCTTCGCGCCGCACTCCGCGCCCGCGTCGTTTGACCCGACCGCGGAGATCCCCCGCGTGCCGGAGCCGGGCGAGCCGGAGCACGACCGCCCGGCGGCCGAGCACCGCGAGGAGCCGCCGGCCGGCCGGGTGCCGTCCGCGTGGTCGTCCTCGCCCGCCGACCCGGACCCCGAGCCGGAGGCCCCCGCCCCGTTCCGCGGCCCCGCCGGGCCGACGCTGACGGACATCCCCGTCGCCGGCCCGCCGCCGCGGGAGCCGGAGCGGGCCGAGGAGCCCGCCGTCGAGCCGCAGGCGGCCGAGGAGCCGGAGCCCGAGCCGGAGGCCGCGTCCGCGGCGGAGAGGCCCGCTGCGGCCGGATCCGCGCCGGCCGACGTCACCGCCGACTTCGGTGACGACCCGCTGAACCTGGGCGACGCGGCGGCGCCGCGGCCCCGCGACGCCGACGACGCGGCCGTCCCCGAGCCCGCCGCGCCCGCCGCGGACGAGCGGCCGGCCGACCCGCCCGCCGACGACGGCTTCGACGACTTCGACGAGCCCGCCGAGACCGGGGAGGCCGACGACGGCGGCCCGCAGGTCCGGATCCTCAGCGGCACGAAGCGCTACCACCGCACCGACTGCGCGCTCATCGAGGACATCGGCGACGAGGCCGACGACCTGGAGGCGCTGTCCCGCGCCGAGGCGAAGGCCCGCGGCTGCACGCCGTGCCTCGTCTGCCAGCCCGACCGCGAGCACGCCAGGGACTGACGGCCGCAAGGCTCCCGCCTCCGCGCCGCACCGCCCCCGCGTCCTGCGCCCCGCCGTCGGACGGCCTTTCCGCGGCGGCTGGGGGCGCGCTCGCCGCAGCGGGCGGGCGGATCAGCGGTGGCGGCGGCGTTCGGCGCGGAGCTCGCGGAGGCGCTCGCGGCGCTCGTCGCGGCGGCGATGCATGTCGGTGTGCCGCTCCAGCATCCGCTCGTGATGCTCCTCGATCCGCTCCATGTGCCGCCGGTGGCGTTCCAGCTGCCGGTCGTGCCGGGAGCGCTTCTCGCCGATCTCGCGGCGGCGCACGTTGATCCCCCCGAAGATCACCATGCCGGTCAGCCGGATCAGCGGCGCGTCCGGGTCGATGACGTCGTCGGGCAGGTCGGCGCCGCCGAACACCATCGCGGCGGAGTTGGTCACCCGCACGCCGGGCGGCACCGTGATGTCGATGCCGCCGAACAGGCAGCTGACGTTGACGGTGACCTCGCCCTGGCTGAGGACGGCCTGGCGGAAGTCCAGGTCGACGCCGCCGAACACGCAGGACACGTTGGTGGTCGGCTCCACGAGCCAGCGTCCCTTGCGGGTCGCGCCGCTGAAGACCGCGACGAGGCTGGACGACTGGCGGACGGGCGGCGGCAGCGCCGCCTCGTCCTTCTGGAGCCGGACCTTGGGCCGCGGCGCCTGCTCGGACGGCAGGTCGGCGAGGAGCGGGTCGAGGTCGGCGTAGGTCTTGGCGCGGTAGACGGCGTCGATGCGCTCGGCGTGCTCCTCCGGCGTGATGCGGCCCTCCGCGAGGGCCTCGCGGAGACGGTCGGCGACCTGGTCGCGGTCGGCGTCCGAGGCGCGCATGCGGGCCGGCGAGTCGGGCTCGGAGGGCTGCTCGGGAAGGTTCACGGGACCATCATCGCAAACCCGGCACCGCAGACGCGATGTGTCGCGAAAAACCCGGATCCCTCTCCACTCAGTCCGGCTGAGCGCCGCCGCGGAAGGCCGGACCCCGGCCACCGCCACGGGCAGGCCCGCGGAGCGAGTGCAGCGAGCGCAGCGGGCCTGCCCGACGACGGGGGTTCCAGGGGGTCGCCCCC
>NZ_JBEZJL010000097.1:0-41535 GCF_040651755.1 Actinomadura sp. NPDC048394
GACCGCGGCCCGTTCCTGGCGAACCACGCGGCGATCACGCAGACCAGCGTGCAGCCGGCGTTCGAGCAGGTCGTCGGGCAGGCGGGGCCGCTGGCGGCGGCGCGCGGCCGGTCGGCGGGCAGGTCGAGGGGCGGGGGCGGCGGGTCGAGCCGGCCGCGCCAGTAGGCCAGGTCGTCCTCGGCGAGGGGCCGCTTCTGCTCCCATTCGGCGAAGTCGGCGTACTGCACGTCCAGCGCGGGGAGGCCGTCCGGCTCGCCGGTCACGGCGGCGCGGTACAGGGCCGACAGGTCCCGCGAGATCGAGCCCCAGGTCATGCCGTCCCAGGCGATGTGGTGGACGACGAGGACCAGCGCGTGCTCGTCCGCGCCGGTGCGCAGCAGTTCCAGCCGGACGGGCCGCTCGGCGCGCAGGTCGAACGGCGTCGCCGCGAGTTCGGCGGCGCGCGCGTCGGGGTCGGCGCAGTCGACCGGGGCGAGGTCGAGCGAGTCGTCGCCGGTGACGATCTGGACGGCGCCGTCGCCGGGCCCGTCGGCGTAGACGGTGCGCAGGACGGCGTGGCGGCGGATGAGGCCGCGCAGCGCGTCGCGGAGCGCGGCGGCGTCGAGCGGGCCGGACATGCGGACGAGCAGGCACACGTTGTAGGCGGGGCTCGCCGGGAAGGCGCGGTGGTGCAGCCACATGCTCTGCTGCGCGTAGGACAGGGGGGCGGGGCCGGCGTTCTCGCGGGGGGCGGGGCGTCCGGCACCGGGCCCGGGGCGGTCCGCCGGGAGCCCGGCCTCCGCCATCATCCGCCGCATCAGTTCGCGTCGCCGCTCCGGGCTCCGCGCCGCCGTCGTCGTCTGCTCCTGCACGCCTCAGCTCTTTCGTCGTCGGCTTGATCAGCAGAAGTTAGGTTAGCCTTGCCTATCAAAATCGCACAAGGTTAGCCTTACCTAAGTTTTCGGCTCGCATCCCGACAGAGCCGGACGTCTTCACCCAAGGGAGCCCACTGCCTTGTCCCCCGGTCTGCGCACTGACGAGAAGCCCACGGAACGGGTGGTCGAGGCCGCCCGCGCGCCGCTCGACCTGATGACCCGGCTGGCCGGGTCCGGACTCTTCACCGACCACGTCGTCTACGAGCGGCCCGGACGCTGGACGTTCGCCGGCGGCGTCCGCGGCGAGGTCGTCCTCGACGCCGGCGCCGTGCACACCCGCTGGCCGGACCGCGAGCCGGCGAGCGCGCCCCGCACCGCAAGCCCCGCCGACGCGCTGCGCGACGCGTTCGCCGCCGCGCCGCTCCCGGCCTGGAACGCCTACGGCTGGATCGCGTTCGAGTTCGCCTCGGCCCGCCCGTCCGGACGCCTGGCGCACTTCGTCGTCCCGCGCGTCGAGGTGCACGTGGAGGACGGCGAGGCCCGCGTGACCGGCACCGACCCCCGCGACGTCGAGCGCGTCGCGGACCTGCTGGCGGCGGACGTCCCGTCCCGCCTCCCGGCGCCGTCGCCGGTCGACGTGCGGCAGGGCGGCGACGTCTACCGTGCGCGCGTCGCCCGCGCCGTCGGCGACATCGCGGCGGGCCGCTACCAGAAGGTCATCGTGTCCCGGCGGCTGGACGTCCCTTACCCGGTGGACGTCGTCGCCACGTACGCGCGCGGGCGTGCCGCGAACACCCCGGCGCGGTCGTTCCTGCTCGACCTCGGCGGGTTCCAGGCCACCGGGTTCAGCCCGGAGGTCCTCGCGAGCGTGGACGAGGACGGGCGCGTCATGACGCAGCCGCTCGCCGGCACCCGCGCGTTCGGGTTCGGCGGCGACGCCGACGCGCGGACCCGCAAGGAGCTGGAGACCGACCCGAAGGAGATCTTCGAGCACGCCGTGTCGGTCCGCACGTCGCAAGAGGAGCTGTACCGGGTGTGCGACCCGGACTCCGTCCACGTCACCGGGTTCATGACGGTGAAGGAGCGCGGCAGCGTGCAGCACCTCGGCTCCAGCGTCGGCGGCGTCCTCGCGCCCGGCCGCACCTGCTGGGACGCGCTGGACGCGCTGTTCCCCGGCGTGACGGCCTCCGGCATCCCGAAGGCCGACGCGATCGAGGCGATCGGCGGGCTGGAGGAGCGCCGCGGCCTGTACGCGGGCGCGGTGGCCGCCGTGTCGCACACCGGCGCCCTCGACTCGGCGCTCGTCCTGCGCGCGCTCTACAACCAGGACGGTCGGGCCTGGCTGCGCGCCGGCGCCGGCATCGTCAGTGGCTCGACGCCCGACCGCGAGTACGAGGAGACCTGCGAGAAGCTCTCCAGCATCTCCCCGTACGTCGTCCCTCTCCCCTGAACGACCTCCCCTGAACGACCCGCATACGGCGCGCGCCGCCCTCCCGGAAGTCTCCGCGAGGGCGGCGCTTGTCGGTTACCGCAGGCGCGCGGCTAGGGCCTTCTTGCTGACCTTGCCCACCGGCGTGCGGGGGAAGGCGTCGGCGGTCTCCAGGCGGTCGGGCCACTTGTAGGCGGCGAGGCCGCGGTCGCGGAGGAAGTCCTTGATGTCGCGCAGCGTCGGCGGCGCGGCCTTCGCGGCGGTGCGGAGGATGAGGAACGCGCAGGTCCGCTCCCCCATCATCGGGTCGGGGACGCCGACGACGGCCGCGTCGTGGATCGCCGGGTGCGCGAGGAGGTGGTCCTCCAGCTCCTCCGCGGACACCTTGTCGCCGCCCCGGTTGATCTGGTCCTTCTCGCGGCCCTCCACGACGAGGTGCCCGGACGGCAGCTCGCGGACGAGGTCGCCGGTGCGGTAGTAGCCGTCCGGCGTGAACGCGCGGGCGTTGTGCGCGGGCGCGCGGTAGTAGCCGCGCAGCGTGTAGGGGCCGCGGGTGAGCAGCTCGCCGACCTCGCCCGGCGCGACCGTCCTGCCGTCGGCGTCCACGATCCGGATCTCGTCGGCCGGGGACAGCGGGCGGCCCTGCGTCCGCTCGACGAGGCCGGGCGGGTCGTCGAGGCGGGTGAAGTTCAGCAGGCCCTCCGCCATCCCGAACACCTGCTGGACGCGGCAGCCGAGGACGCCCGGTACCTCCGCCGCGCGCTCGGCGGCCAGCTTCGCGCCGCCCACCTGCAGGAGTTCGAGGGACGACAGGTCGTCCCCGGACCAGGTCGCCGCGTCCAGCCACAGCAGCGCGATCGGCGGGACGGCGGCGCAGGCGGTGACGCGCTCGCGCTCGATGAGGGGGAACGCGTCGTCCGGCGACCCGGACGGCGCCAGCACCACCGTCCCGCCGGTCGCGAACACGCCGAGCAGCCCGGGGCAGGCGAGCGCGAAGTTGTGCGCGGCGGGCAGCACCACGAGGTAGACGGTGTCGCGGTCGAAGCCGCACAGCTCGGCGCTGGCCTCCAGGTTGTAGACGTAGTCGCGGTGCGTGCGCGGGATCAGCTTCGGCAGCCCCGTCGTGCCGCCCGACAGCAGCAGCACGCCGACGTCGGCGGGATCGGGACGCGGATACTCCACGGGCTCGGCGTCCAGGTCGGCGAGGGCGGTGAACTCCTGGGCGTCGCCGTCCACGACGACGTGCTCGACGGGCAGCGTCCGGGCCATCGCGCGGTAGTCGAAGCCGGCGTCCGTCTCGCCGCACACGTAGGCGCGGGCCTCGGCCAGCTCGCACAGGTACCGGATCTCGCTCTCGCGGTGCGCGGGCAGCGCGAGGACGGGCGCCGCGCCGATCCGCACGAGCGCCAGGAACGCCACGACGAAGCCGGCCGTGTTGGGCAGCTGGACGACGACGCGGTCACCGCGCCGGACGCCCAGCCGCAGGAATCCGGCGGCGGTCCGTTCGGCGCGCCGGTCGAGGTCGGCGTAGGTGAGGCGGTCGCCGCCGGCGACGAGCGCGGTCCGGCCGGGGTCGCCGCGCAGGACGTCGCCGAGGACCCGGTCGTTCCAGTAGCCCTCCGCCTTGTAGCGCTCTTCGAGCTCGGAGGGCCAGGGGGTGAAGCCGTCCATGACGGCCGGAGTGGTGTCCGGCATGGCTCAGCGCCCGGCGAGCTGGGCGGGGGTGCCCGGGACGGGCTCGGCGGGGTCGGAGCCGAGCGCGACGATCCGGTTCGCGGCGTCGACGTGCACGACGCGCGGCTCGTGCGCGGCGAGCTCGGCGTCGTCGAGGGCGGCGTAGGTGATGATGATGACGAGGTCGCCGGGCTGGACGAGGCGCGCCGCCGCGCCGTTCACGCCGATGACGCCGCTGCCCGCCTCGCCGGTGATGGCGTAGGTGACCAGCCGCGAGCCGTTGGTGATGTCGACGAGGTGGACCTGCTCGCCCTCGACGATGCCCGCCGCCTCCATCAGCCCGGCGTCGATCGTCAGCGAGCCGACGTAGTGCAGGTCGGCCTGGGTCACGGTCGCTCGGTGGATCTTTCCGTTCATCAGCGTGCGCTGCACCGGGAGGGCCCCTTCTCTCACGATCAACTAAGGATAGGCTTACCTTAGCTACTCCCCCATCCGAGGAGAACCCCCGACGATGCTCCGGCGCCTCGCCCTGGACATCGGCCCGCTGCGCGACAGCCGGCCGTTCCGCAACGTGTTCATCGCCCGCACCGTCTCGGTCTTCGGGATCGGCATGCTGGCCGTCGCCGTCCCCGTGCAGGTCTACGACCTGACCGGCTCGACCGTGCAGGTCGGCGCCGTCTCCGCCGCCGAGGGCCTCGCGCTGCTCGCCGGGTTCCTGTGGGGCGGCGTCCTCGCCGACCGGCAGGACCGGCGGCGGCTGATGCTGCGCGCCCGCACCGCCTCCGGGATCGCGTTCGCGCTGCTCGCGCTGAACGCGTTCCTGCCGTCCCCGTCGTCCGCCGCGCTGTACGTCCTCGCCACGTGGGACGGGCTCGCCACCGGCGTCGCGATCACCGCGCTGCTCGCCGCGACGCCCGCGCTCGTCGGCCCGGACAAGCTCGTCGCGGCCGGCGCGCTGAACGCGCTGACCGTCCGGCTCGGGTCGATGCTGTCGCCCGCGCTCGGCGGCCTCGTCGTGTCGGCGTTCGGCGTCGGCTGGAACTACGCGGCGGCCGCCGCCGGGACCCTCGGCACGCTCGGGCTGCTGACGTCGCTGCCGGCGCTGGAGCCCGCACGCGGCGACGAGACGGACGCGCACCCGCTGAAGTCGATCGGCGGCGGGGTGCGGTTCGTCGCCTCGCACCGCGTCGTCGGCTCGCTGATGCTGCTCGGCCTGCTGTTCATGGTCGCGGGCGGCATCCCCGTGCTCATGCCGGCGTTCGCCGAGCGCGGCCTCGGCGGCGGCCCCACCACGGTCGGGCTGCTGTACGCCGCGCCCGCGTGCGGAGCCGTCCTCGCCTCCGTCACCAGCGGGTGGGCGGGGTCGGTCCGGGTTCCCGGCCTCGCGCTGCTCGCGGCGTCGGTCGCCGGGTTCGTGCTGCTGGCGTGCACCGGCCTGGCCCGCCATCCGGCGCTCGCCGTCGCGATCCTGTTCGGGTACGGGTTCGCCGCGTCCGTCGAGGAGATCCTGCGGTACGGCCTCATCCAGTCGCACACCCCCGACTCGCATCTCGGCCGCGTGAACTCCCTGTGGGCGGCGCAGGAGACCGGCGGGTCCGCCATCGGGTCGCTCGGCGCCGGCGCCCTCGGCCGCTACATGGCCCCGGGCTCGGCGATCGTCGTCTACGGCACGGTCAGCGCCGTCCTCGCCCTGATCCTGGCCCTCACTCTCACGACCCTCCGCACCGCCACCCTCACCCCGGACCCCGCCCCCGAACGTTGACCTGCGGCGAATCGTCGCCATGGGACGCCTCATGGCGACGACTCGCCGCACGTGAGCGGGATCGGGTCAGCCGGCGAGGTGGGCTTCGACCTCGTCGTCGGACATCGCGTCGATCTCCAGCCAGATCGCGGCGACGGCCTCCAGGCGGCCGGGCTCGTCCTCCAGCTCGGTGAAGCGGCGGGCGATGCGCGCGATCGTCCGCTCGGCGAACAGGACCCGCACCGGCAGGGCGGAGGTGTCCAGGGCCTCGCGGAGCCGCGCGACCACGGTCGTCGCGAGGACGGAGTCGCCGCCGAGGGCGAAGAAGTCGGCGTCCGCGCCGACGCGCTCCCTCCCCAGCACCTCGGCGGCGATCCGGGCCAGCACCCTTTCCAGGGACGTCGCGGGCTCGGCGTAGGGGGCGGCGTCCTCCCCGGCCCCGGCGGCGGCGAGCGCGGCGAGCGCCTTGCGGTCGACCTTGCCGTTCGCGGTGAGCGGCAGCTCGGCGACCGGGACGAGCACCTCCGGCACCATGTGCGGCGGCACCAGGTCGCGGACGTGCGCGAGCACCGCGTCGGCGGGAACGTCGGCGGGCGTGACGGCCGCGCACAGCCGGTTCCCGGCGAGCAGCGCGACGGCGCGTTCCACGGCCGGGTGGTCGCGCAGCGCCGCCTCGACCTCGCCGAGCTCGATGCGGAAGCCGCGGACCTTCACCTGGTGGTCGCGGCGGCCGAGGAACTCCAGCGTGCCGTCCGGGCGGTAGCGGGCGAGGTCGCCGGTCCGGTACCAGCGGACGCCGTCGCGGACGACGAACCGGTCGGCGGTGCGCTCCGGGTCGCCGGTGTAGCCGTCGGCGACGCCCGCGCCGCCGATCCACAGCTCGCCCGCGACCCAGTCGGGGCGGTCGCGACCCAGGTCGTCGGCGACCCGGCAGGCGACGCCGCCGAGCGGCACCCCGTACGGGACGGCGCGCCAGTCGGCCGGGACCTCCCCCGCGACCTCCTGCACCGTGGAGTGGATCGCGGTCTCGGTGGTGCCGCCGAGCGCGACGAACCGGGCGCCCGCCGCGCGCTCGGCGAGCAGCCCGGGCAGGTGCGTCCCGACCCAGTCGCCGCCGAGCAGCACCAGCCGCAGCGACGGGACGGGCCCGGTCCGCAGCAGCATCTCCAGCACGGACGGGACACTGTTCAGCACCGTCACCGACCAGCGTTCGGCGAGGGCGTTCCACCGGGCGGCGTCGCGCCGCTCGTCCTCGTCCGGGATGACCACGGCGCCGCCCGCCGTCCATGGGGCGAACAGGTCGAACACCGACAGGTCGAAGTCGAGGGCGGAGACGCCGAGGGTGACGTCGTCCGAACCGATGGCGAAGCGGTCGACGAGGTCGCCGATGGTGTTCATCGCGGCGCCGTGCGACACCTCGACGCCCTTTGGCTCGCCCGTCGAGCCGGATGTGAACAGCACGTAGGCGACCTGGTCGGGGCGGACCGCGACCGGTTCGGGCAGTGGTTCGGAGGCGGGCTCGAAGGACGGGGTCACGGACGCGGCGACGGCGGCGCTCGCGCGGATCCTCTCGCGGCGCGCGGCCGGCTGCTCGGGGCCAATCGGCACGTAGGCGGCGCCCGCCGCGAGGACGCCGAGCACGGCGGCGGCCTGGCCAGGCCCCTTGGGAAGCTCGACCGACACCCGGTCCCCCGGGCGGACACCCTGCACGACCAGGGCGGACGCGATGCGCAGCGCCCGGTCGGCGAGTTCGGCGTAGGTGAGGGTGCCGTCGTCGCCCCAGTGCAGCGCGGGGGCGTCCGGGGTGCGGCGGGCGTGCTCGAAGAAGCCCTTGGTCAGGGTCGAGGGCGGCGGGGCCTCGGTCGCGTTGAGGCGGTGCCGGACGCGCAGCTGCTCCGGCGGCGCGCCGATGCCGAGCGGCGCGTCCCAGTCGGCGCCGTCCGCGCCGAGCCGGGCGATCGCGGCGGTGTAGGCGGCGAACATCGCCTCGGCGACGCCGTCCGGGAACGCGGGGCGGCGCACGTCCCAGTTCAGCAGCAGCCCGCCGGACACCTCGGTGACCTGCGCGTCCAGCAGCACCTGCGGGCCCTGCGAGATGATCCAGGCGGGCTCGCCGAACCGCTCGCGGACCGCGTCGCCGAACAGCTCGCCGAGGTTCAGCGCGCTGGTGTAGACGATCGGGGCGAGGACCTGCTCGCCCCGCAGCCGCGACAGGTCGCGCAGCACCTCCAGGCCGGAGTAGTCGCTGTGCGCTCCGGCGGTGTGCAGGTTCGCCTGCAGGGCGCGGGCGCGCGCGACGAACGGCAGCTCCTCGGTGAGGTCGGCCTCCAGCATGATCGAGCCGGTGAAGTCGCCGACGACGGAGTCCACGTCCGGGTGGACGGGCTCGCGGTGGAACAGCGGCAGGTTCAGCAGGAACCGCGGCGTCGCCGACCACGCGCCGATGACCTCGGCGAACACGGCGGCGAGCGCCATCGCCGGCGTGACGCCCGCCGCGTGCGCGCGGGCGATGAGCCGGGCCTTGCCCTCCGGCGGCAGCCAGTGGTGCAGGCGCTCGACCTCGTCGCCCGGTTCGGGGACGACCGGCAGTTCGGGCGGGCCGGGCAGGCCGGCGAGCCGCTCGGCCCACCACCGCCGGTCCCGCTCGCGGGCGGCGGCGCGCGGGTCGTCGGCGAGGTAGCGGGCGTAGCCGTACCGGATGGGGGCGAGGGACTCGCGCTCGTAGAGCGCGGCGAGGTCGGCCAGCATGACGCGGTAGCTCATCGCGTCGGCGGCGACCATGTCGACGTCGAGGTGGAGCCGGGCGGTCCCGTCGGGGAGCAGGCTGAGGCGGGCGTCGAAGACGCGGCCGTCCTCGATGGGAAGCCGCTGCCGCGACATCTCGGCGCGGATCCGGTCCAGCTCCGCGCCGGGATCGGCGGAGGCCCGCAGGTCGTGGACGGTCACGGCGGGCCCCGGACGCTCCGGCAGGATCCGCTGCGTCCCGTCGTCACCGAACGCGGCGCGCAGCATCGGGTGGCGTTCGGCGAGCGCGCGCACGGCCGCCTCGAACCGGGACGGGTCGATGGCGCGGCCGTCGAGCTCGACGTACAGGTGCGCGGCGACGGAACCGAGCGACTGGCCGGAGTCGCGGCCGATCCAGTACGCGTGCTGCATGAGCGCGAGCGGGAACGGGCCGTCCGGTTCCCCCTCGTCCGGCTCCGGGGCGGGCTCGGGCGGGCGGGCCTCCATCTGGCCGCGCTCGGCGAGCAGATCCCACCAGCCGGCGAGGGTGGGCCGCTCGGCCAGCTCGGCGAAGCGCACCTCGACGCCGCGGCGGCGGAGCCGGCCGGTCAGCTGCATGAGGCGGATCGAGTCCATCCCGAGCTCGATGAGATTGTCGCCCGGCCCTGCGTCCTCGCCCAGCACGTCGGTCAGCGCGGCGTGCAGCTCTTCTCGGGTCAGCACGGAACTCCCCTCAACTTAGGTAAGGCTAACCTAAATTGATCGCCGGTCGGCCGTCAACGCGGGGCGCGGCCGCGGCGGCCGTCAGGCAGCGCGGCGGCCCGCCGTGAGCAGCAGCCAGGCCAGGTAGGCGCCGCCGAGCACGCCGGTCACCACCCCGACCGGCATCGCCACCGGCAGGTGCAGCGAGATCAGGTCGCCGCAGGCCAGCAGCGCGGCGCCGGTCAGCCCGGCGGGCAGCAGCTGCGCGCCGGGACGCCGCGTCAGCCGCCGCGCCAGCTGCGGCGCCGCGAGCGCGACGAACGGCACCGGGCCCGCCGCCGCGGTCGCCGCCGCGACGAGGCCGACGCCCACGACCATGAGCAGCGCGCGCGTCCGCTGGACGGGCACGCCCAGCGCGCGCGCCGCGTCGTCACCCATCTCCCCCATCCCGAGCGGGCGCGCGAGCAGCAGCGCCGCCGGGACGAGCACCGCCAGCGCGACCGCGAGCGGCGTCGCTTGCGCCCAGCCTCGCCCGTTCAGGCTCCCGGTCAGCCAGAACGCGGCCTCGTACGCCTCGCGCAGTTCGGCGCGGGTGATGAGGTAGGAGTTCGCCGCCTCCAGCATCGCGGCGGCGGCCACGCCGATCAGCACCAGCCGGACGCCGTGCACGCCGCCGCCCCGCCGGTAGGCGACCAGGTACACGGCGGCCGCGGTGAGGAAGGCGCCCGCGACCGAGCTGACCGTGATCGCGACCGCGCCGCCGCCGAACACCAGGATCTGCAGCAGCGCGCCGGTCGCCGACCCGGTGGTGAAGCCGATGAGGTCGGGGCTGCCGAGCGGGTTGCGGGACATGCTCTGGAAGATCGCCCCGCTCATGCCGAGCGCCAGCCCGGCCAGCAGCCCGGTGACGGCGCGCGGCAGCCGCAGCGTCCGGACGATGAAGCCGGTCGCCTGGTCGCCCTGCCCGGCGAGCGAGCGCACCACGTCGGCGGGCGAGACGGGGAACTCGCCGGAGCCGACCACGAGCACCGCGGCGCCCGCCGCGACCAGCGCCACCAGCCCGCACACCAGCGCCGCCCGCGGCTCCCACCGCACCGACACCCCGCCCGCGCGCACCACCCGGCTCACAGGTCCCGCGTCCTTCCGCGCCGGACGATCAGCATGAACAGCGGCGCGCCGAGGAACGCGGTGACGATCCCGGTCTGCAGCTCGCCGGGCGCGGCGACGGCGCGTCCGGCGACGTCGGCGGCGAGGAGCACGACGGGCGCGAGGAGCAGCGAGTACGGCAGCACCCAGCGCTGGTCGGGCCCGACGAGCGCGCGCACGGCGTACGGGACGGCGAGGCCGAGGAACGTGATCGGCCCGACGGCCGCGGTCGCCGCCCCGCACAGCAGCACGACCGCGACCGCGCCGAGCGCCCGCGTCCGGCCGGGGTGCGCGCCGAGCGCGCGGCCCGCCTCGTCGCCGAGGCCGAGGGCGTTCAGCGGGCGGGCCAGCAGCAGCGCCAGGACCGTCCCGGCGGCGATGAACGGCAGGACGCGGACGAGCACCGCGGTGTCCCGCCCGGCGAGGGTGCCGACCTGCCAGAACCGGAAGCCGTTGAAGGCGCGCGGGCTGAGCAGCATCAGCCCGGCCGTCAGCGCGCTGAACACGGCGTTGACGGCGGCGCCGGCGAGCACCAGCCGCGCGGGCGAGGTGCCGCCGCGCCCGCGCGCGCCGATCGTGTGGACGAGCACCGCGGCGCCCGCCGCGCCGAGGAACGCCGCCCACACGTAGACCAGGACGTCGTCGGCGCGGAACGCCCCGATGACGATGACGACGGCGAGGGCGGCGCCGCCGTTCACGCCGAGCAGGCCCGGTTCCGCCAGGGGGTTGCGGGTGAGCGCCTGCATCACCGCGCCGGCGAGGCCGAGCGCGACGCCGACGCCGAGCCCGAGGAGGGTGCGCGGGAGCCGCAGGTCGTGCACGATCAGCGCGTCCCGCGACCCGTCCGGCGCGAGGACGGCGGGGGCGACCTTCCCGATCGGGACGTGCTCGGCGCCGACGGCGAGGCTCGCCGCGGCCGCCAGCAGCAGGAGGACGGCGAGGGCGCCGAGCCCGGCCCAGCGGGCCGCCGGACGCCGGACGGGGGGCGCGGCGGCCTCCTTCGCCGGGGGTGTGCGGGGGGTTCTCCGCGCGAGGGACAGCACGGTTAATAAGGCTAGCCTAAGCTAACTCGCCGCTTCCACCCCTCCCGATTCCCCGGCCGGGCCCCTCGCGTCCAACGCCAATACACGCGTATGGTATACATGCATATTGGAAGCTGAACGTTTGTATGGGAGGAGGCGGAGGCGTGACGGAGACGGGCCCGGCGGCGGAGGACCTGACGGCGCGCGCGCGGATCAGGGACGCGGCGCTGGAGATGTTCGCCGAGCACGGGATGAAGGGCGCGACGTTCCGCGGCATCGCCGAAGCCGCCGGCGTCTCGGTCGGGCTCGTCCAGCACCACTTCGGCTCCAAGCAGGAACTCCGGGAGGCGTGCGACGCCTACGCGCTCGACACGATCCACCGGCTCAGCGCCGAGAAGATCGACGGGATCGGCGACCCGGGATTCCTGGCGAAGGCGATGCGGATCGACCTGCCGGTGCGCCGCTACCTCGCCCGCGCTCTCGTCGACGGCTCCCCCGCCGCGGCGCGGGTATTCGACGACCTGGTCGACACCACCGAGACCTACTTCGCCTCCGACCTGCCGCCCGGGGTGAACGCGCCCGCCACCACCGACGTGCACGCCTACTCCGCCGCCCTCGTCGCGATGACGATCGGGATGGAGGTCCTGCACGAGCACCTGTCGCGGGTGCTCGGCGTCGACACCTTCACCCCCGAGGGCTCGCTGCGGCTGCGCCGCGCCCTGTTCGAGATCTTCGACGACCGCCTGCTCAGCCCGGAGCTCGCGGCGCGCGCCCGCGCCGCGATGCGCGCGTACGAGAGCGGGGAGTTCGGGCGCGCCGCCCGCGCCGGGGACGGCGCCCCCACCGAGGAAGGCCCATGAAAGAAGGCTGGGATGACTGACGCTGTACGGGCCGACGGCCTGGTCAAGACGTTCGGCCGGACGCGCGCGCTCGACGGGCTCGACCTGCGCGTGGCGTCCGGCGAGGTGCACGGCTTCCTCGGCCCGAACGGCGCCGGGAAGTCCACCGCCGTCCGCGTCCTGCTCGGGCTGATGCGCGCCGACGCCGGGACCGCCGCGCTGCTCGGCGGCGACCCGTGGCGCGACGCGACCGCCCTGCACCGGCGCCTCGCCTACGTCCCCGGCGACGTGACGCTGTGGCCGAACCTGTCCGGCGGCGAGGTCATCGACCTGCTCGGGCGGCTGCGCGGCGGGCTCGACGACCGCCGCCGCGCCGACCTGCTCGACCGCTTCGAGCTGGACCCGAAGAAGCGGGGCCGCGCCTACTCCAAGGGCAACCGGCAGAAGGTCGCGCTCGTCGCGGCGTTCGCGTCCGACGCGGAGCTGCTCATCCTCGACGAGCCCACGTCCGGCCTCGACCCGCTCATGGAGGAGGCGTTCCAGGAGTGCGTGCGGGAGGAGCGGCGCGCCGGGCGGACGGTCCTGCTGTCGAGCCACATCCTCAGCGAGGTGGAGGCGCTCTGCGACCGCGTCACCATCATCCGCAAGGGCCGCACGGTGGAGACCGGCACGCTCGCCGAGCTGCGCCACCTGACCCGCACGTCCATCCGCGCGGAGCTCGCCGGGCCGCCCGACGGCGTCCCGCTTCCCGGCGCGCACGACGTGCGCATCGAGGGCGACACCATCTCCTTCGAGGTCGAGACGGCCGAGCTGGACGCCGCGCTCCGGCAGCTCACCGAGATCGGCGTCCGGTCCCTCACCAGCCGGCCGCCCACGCTCGAGGAGCTGTTCCTGCGGCACTACGAGGACGACCACGGCGGGCGGGCGCTGCAGGAAGGCGGCGTGGCATGACCGCCACGACGCTGCGCCCGGGCGCGCGGGCCGCCCGCGCGGAGGGCGGCCTCGCGGGCGCGGGCACGCTGCTGAGGATGTGGCTGCGCCGCGACCGCATCATGATGCCGTCCTGGATCTACGTGCTGACGGCGCTGGTCGCCAGCACCGTGTACAGCTTCAAGAACGGGTACGACTCGCCCGCGTCGCTGGAGAGCTTCGCGCGCGGCATCGACGGGAACCCGTCCATGCGGGCACTGTACGGGCCGGTGCTGAACGACCACACCGCCGCGGGCGTCAGCGCGTGGCGCGTCGGCACGACCGGCGCCGCGCTCACCGCCGTCATGTGCGTGCTGCTCGTCGTCCGACACACGCGCGCCGAGGAGGAGACGGGCCGGCTGGAGCTGGTCGGCGCCGCCGCCGTCGGGCGCCGCGCGCCGCTGGCCGCCGCGCTCGCCACCGCCGTCACGGCCGCCGCGACCGCGGCGTCCCTGGCCGCGATCGTCATGCTGCTCTTCGGGCTGCCGGCCGCGGGGTCGGTCGCGTTCGGGCTGTCCTGGTTCGGGGCGGGCCTGGTGTTCGCCGGGGTCGCCGCCGTCACCGCCCAGCTCGCCGAGACGTCCCGGCTGGCCAACGGGCTGGCGTTCGCCGTCCTCGCCGCCGCGTACCTGGTCCGGGGCGTGGCGGACGCCGGGTCCGCGCACTGGGTGTCGTGGCTGTCGCCGATCGGCTGGGCGCAGCGGGTGCGGCCGCACGCTGGCGAGCACTGGGCCGTGCTGCTGCTCCCCCTGCTGGCGTTCGCGGTCCTTGTCGCCGCCGCCTACCTGCTGGCCGGGCACCGCGACCTCGGCGCCGGGATCATCGCCCCCTCGCCGGGCCCGGCCCGGGCCGCCGCGTCGCTGCGCGGCCCGCTCGCCCTGGCGTGGCGGCTGCAGCGCGGCTCGCTGCTCGGCTGGTCCGTCGCGTTCCTGGTGTACGGGCTCGCCATCGGCGGCGTCGCCGACGGCGTCGGCGACCTGGTCAACGGCAGCGACGCCGTCCTCGACGACATCCGCAAGATGGGCGGGCAGCAGGATCTCGCGGACGCGTTCCTCGCCACCGCCATGGGCCTCATGGCCCTGTTCACGTCGGCCTACGCGGTGCAGAGCGTGCTGCGGATGCGGGCGGAGGAGAGCGCCGGGCGCCTCGAGCCGGTGCTCGCGGCCGCCGTCGGCCGGACCCGCTGGGCCCTCGCGGGCCTCGCCGTCACCGTCGCGGGCACCGTGGCCCTCCTCGGCGCCAGCGGGCTCGCCGTCGGGCTGGTGCACGGCGCCCGCTCGCACGACCTGGGCGGCCAGCTCCCCCGGCAGCTCGGCGCCGCGCTCGTGCAGCTGCCGGCGGTGTGGGTCGTCGCCGCGGTCACCGCGCTGATCTTCGGCCTGCTCCCCCGCGCGACGTCCGCCGGCTGGGGCGTGCTGGCCGCCTGCCTGCTGCTCGGGCAGGTCGGGCCGCTGCTGAAGCTGCCGCAGGCGGTCATGGACGTCTCGCCGTTCACGCACACGCCGAAGCTGCCCGGCGGCGGCTTCGACGTCCTGCCGGTCGCCGCCCTGACCGCCGTCGCGGTCGCGGTCGCCGCGGTGGCGCTGCTCGGTTTCCGGCGCCGCGACATCTGCTGAGCCCGGGGGCGCGGAGCCCCCGGGGTCTCAGGAGGCGTCGTGGTCGGGGTGGGAGAGCAGCCACGCCCAGACGGCGGCCGGGTCCTCGGCGGTGCACCGGGCGCCGCAGTGGCAGATGCCGGTGAGCCGGTCCGAGCCCGGCGACCACTCCACCCGCAGGCGGCCCGCGCTCATCGCGCGCCCGTGAGCCGCTGGAGGACGCGCCGGGCCGCCAGCCCGCCGGTGTCGATGTTGATGGACAGCTCCTGGTAGCCCTCCGGTTCGGCGGCGATCACCGTCTCCAGGACGTCCAGCGCCTCGACGTCCTGGAGGACGACGGTCCGGTTGCTGTCGTGCAGGAACCGCGAGACGTCCGCGTCGTCCAGCGCGAAGTCGCGGGCGACCCACCAGAAGTCGTGGGTGGTCGTATCGGTCTCCGGGACGATCGCGTAGCCGACCTCCACGTGGAACGCGCGCGGGTCGTCGCCGTCCGGGCCGGGCTCCACGCCGGTCGGCGCGATCCGGCTGTGCAGCAGGTAGAAGCACGGCGGGTGGTACTCGATGTCCTGCCACCGGTCGATGCGGCCCTCGATCCCGGTCGAATTCGCGTAGAACGGCGGGCACTCGACGTCCTTCATGCGGCGGCTCACGTAGACGATCCCGGCCTCGTCGTCGACCTCCGTGGTGATCGGGGTCTGCGCGACCTCGGGCGTGCCGATGTACCCGGCGTGCAGGTACGTCTCGTGGGACAGGTCGAGCAGGTTGTCGACGAGCAGCTCGTAGCGGGCGGCGAGCGGCTCCATCCCCCGGACGGTCACATAGTCCGGCGAGGTCAGCCAGGGGGCGCGCGGGATCGCGGCGGCGTCGCCCGTCCCGTCGCCGATCCACACCCAGACCAGCGAGTCCTGCTCGACGACCTGGTAGGCGGGGACGCGGGCGGTGCGCGGGATCCGGGTCTGACCCGGTACGGCGACGCACGCCCCGTCGGGCGCGTAGGTGAAGCCGTGGTAGCCGCAGACGATCCGGTCGCCGTCGCGGTTGCTGCGCGAGAGCGGGAAGCGCCGGTGCACGCACCGGTCGGCGAGCGTGACGGCCTCCCCCGCTCCCGTCCGGTACATGACGAGCGGCTCGCCGCAGATCGTCCGGGCGAGCAGGCCCTCGCCCACCTCCTCGCTGTAGGCGGCGACGTACCACTGGTTGCGTGCGATGGCCATGGGCTGCTCCTCGGGGTGGACGAAGGAAGGACCGTGGAGACGACCATCACCGCCGCCCGCGAGGCCGGGCCACACCGATTCCGTCCAACGGAAGAACCCGCCGGCGCGGCCTCCGGACGGGTCACACCTCGCGCATCGCCGTTTCCGGGGGCCGCAGGGCGCGCGGCGCGCCGAGGGCCCGCGAGATGCCGCGGGCGCCGGCCCGCACCACGGGGACGAGCGAGCGCGCCTCCCACCCGGACGCCGGGACGACCACCGCGACGGCCGCCACCACCGCGTCGTCCGGGCCGAACACGGGCGCGCCGACCGACATCGCGAACGTCTCCACCTGTCCGTCGCTGACGGCGGCCCCGGTGCGGCGGACCTCCGCCAGGACGCGGCGCAGCTCGGGACCGGTGGCGATGGTCCGGGGCGTGAACCGGCGCAGCGGCCCGGCGATCGCCCGTTCCTGCAGGTCGCGGCCGGAGTGCGCGAGCATGGCGAGGCCGACGCCGGTCGCGTGCGCCGGCCACCGGCCGCCGACGCGGGAGAACACGTGCACGGCGTCGCGGGCGGAGATCCGCTCGATGTAGACGACGTCGAGGCCGTCCAGGACGGCGAGGTGCACGTTCTCGTGGGTGGCCTCGTACAGGTCCTCCAGGAACGGCATCGCCGCCTCGCGGAGCGCCGGCCCCCGCGCGAGCGCGCCGACCTCCCACAGCCGCAGCCCGACGCGGTAGAGGCCCGCGTCGTCGCGTTCGAGCGCGCCCCAGCACGCCAGCTCGCCGACGAGCCGGTGGGCGGTGGACAGCGGCAGCCCGGCGCGGCGCGCGATCTGGGTGATCGTCAGCGCCGGGCGCTCCGGCGTGAACGCGCCGAGGATGCCGAGGACCCGGCTGGTCACGGTGGGGCGCCGCCCGGGCGCGGCGGTCACGGCTCGGTGCTCCGCCGGCCGGGCGCCAGGTCCTTCGTGGCGCATGCGGGCCGTCCTCTCGGGGCGTCACGTTGAAGTTAGGCGTATACTTCACGGCGGTCAAGCTTGTGCCGAACATCGAGGTCCCGGACGCCCGGGCCGCGCTGCGCGGCGGGACGACGGGAGCCGAGCGGATGGGACGAGGAGCCCACGCGGCGGTGGACGCCCCGGACGGCGGCGACGCCCCGGACGGCGGCGCGGCGCCGCCACGGCTCAGGCCCCGGACGCTGATGCTCACCTACCTCGGGAACTACGTGCTCGGCCGCCGCGTCGCGGTGTTCTCCGGCAGCTTCATCGACGCGTTCGCCCGGCTCGGCGTCGGCGAGCACGCCGTCCGCTCGACGCTGGCCCGCATGGTCGACCGCGGGCTGCTGGCGCGGCACCGCGCGGGCCGCCGGATGCACTTCGGCCTCACCCCGCGCTCCGAGGCGATCCTGCTCGACGGCGAGGACCGGGTCTGGCGGCGCGGCGTGCTGAACACCGACTGGGACGGGATGTGGACCGTGCTGGCGTTCTCGCTGCCGGAGTCCTGGCGGCGCGTCCGCCACGACCTGCGCGCCCGGCTGGGCTGGGCGGGCTTCGGGTCGCTCGGCAACGGCACCTGGATCGCGCCGTCGCCGGTCGACGTCCCCGCGCTCGTCGACGGGCTCGGCCTGGACGGGCGCCTCAAGGTGTTCACCGGCCCGGCGCAGGCGCCGACCGACGTCCCGGCGATGCTCCGCGAGGCGTTCGACCTCGGCCCCCTCGCCGCCGGCCACCGCGCCTTCCTCCGCCGCTGGGACCGCCCCGAGCCGCTGCCCGGCGCACCCGACGACCTGGCCCGCTACCTGTGGATGTCCGCCGAGTGGCTGGAGCTCGTCCGCGCCGACCCGCGGCTGCCGGTGGAGCACCTGCCGGACGGCTGGCCCGCCGTCCGCGGCCAGCGGGTGGTGATGGAGCTGCGCCGCCGCTGGGAGGCGCCGGCCCGCGGCATCGCCGACGCGGCCATGGAGTGCATCGAGGTCTGACCGCCGCCGCGGCTCAGGCCTCCGCCGCGGCTCAGGCCCGCGCCGTCATCCTCGGCACGGTCTCCTCGATCAGATGCATGATCGTGTCCTCCAGCAGCAGGTGCACCTGCGGCCGGGTGAGCCGGCCGTGCCGCAGCCACTCGCGGGTGGCGGCCTCCGCCATCCCGCTGAACCCGCGCAGCGCCGAGCGCACCTCCGGATGCTCGGCGGCGAGCCGGGACAGCCCCACCACCTCGGTGATGTGGTCGACCGCGCCCTCCCGCGCCGCGTCCACCAGCCGGGCGAGCTCGTCGTCGCCCGCCGTCCCGGCCGCCATGTCCAGCGCGACGAGCCAGGTGCCGGCGTTGCGCTCCAGCAGCTCCAGCCAGCCGGTGATGCTCTCGGTCACCCGTTCGCGGACGCTCGCGCCGGGCTCGTAGGCGGGCACCGGCACCGGCGGGATGTGCAGCATCCGCTCCACGACCGCCAGGTACAGCTCGCGCTTGGTGCCGAAGTAGTGGTTCAGCAGGCCCCGGCTGACGCCCGCCACCGCCGCGATCTCGGTGTTGGAGACCTCCTCGTACGGCCGTTCGCTGAACAGCTCCCGCGCGCACACCAGGATCTGCTCGCGCCGCTCGTCACGGTCCTTGCGCACCCGTACCCGCTCGCCCATGTCTCCCTGTCCGCGCCCTCTTCGCCTGCCGCGCCCGCTGGTCCGGGTCGCACGGCGGCGCGTTCCAGTGTTCCAGAAGCACGCCCCGCCACGTCACGCCCGCGGCGAGGCCAGCCGCCGGCCGCCGCTGACGCGCCACCGGGATAACCCGTATAGGCGACATGCCAGGCGTGTGATCTCATGGACGGAACCGCAGCCGGTTCCCGAACGTCCGAACAGCGATCGCTTCCGGTCGGCACGAGAGGCCAGTCGGCATGAGCCATCCGGTCAGACGGTCCGGCCCCGCAGACTCCGGCCGGACGGCACACGCGGACCGTCCGGGAGGCCCTGGACTGGCTCGGCCGCATCGGCGCCCTCACCGTGCCGTGGCCGGTCGCGCACCTCGTCCTCGGATCCGCCTGGCTCGTCGGCGCGAGCGCGGGAAGCCTCGCGCTGGGGGCGCTGCTCGGCGTCCGGATCCTCGCCCCGCGCCACCGGTTCGGGCTGCTGGAGCGGCGGAGGCTGCGCGCCTACCACCGGGCGGAGACGAAGAACCTCGCCGCCCGGCTTCCGGTCGACGGGGACCTCGGATCCGAGACCCACGAGGAGCGGCTGCGCGCCGGGTACGGCTTCGTCGGCCCGTCCTTCAGCGCCTCCGGCTCGCTGCGGGACGACGCCCCCATCGTCGACGCGCTGGCGGACGTCCTGCGCTCCGGCGAGAAGGTCATGCTCATGGGGGAGCCCGGATCCGGGAAGTCCCTCGTCGCCGGGCTGGTGTTCGCGCGCCTCGCCGACGAGTTCGCCGCCTCCCCGCGCAAGGCGCCCTGCCCCGTGTTCCTCCACCTCAACGCCATGAGACCGGACACGCGGCCCGCCGACTCCGGCGCGACCCGCGCCGAGGAGCAGGCCGCCTGGCTGCGGGACCAGCTCGCGGCCGAGGTCGCGCTCCCCGAGCCGCGCAGGCTCGCCCGGCAGCTGGCCCGCGGCCGGGTCGTGCTGATCTGCGACGGGCTCGACGAGGCGCCCGTCATGCGCTCCCCCCACCTGCTGACGAGCATCGTCCCCGAGCCGCTGTTCGGCCTGTTCCAGGCCCCGTCGCTGCTGACGTCGCGGACCGCCTTCTACAGCATCTACGTGGACGCGACCCGCCTGATGTCGGGGTTCACGAGCACCGGACGGCTGCTGCCGCTGCGGTTCGAGGACCAGGGGGAGCGGTTCCTCCGCTGGTACGCGGAGGCGCGCGGGCGGGCGGATCTGGCCGGCCAGCTCGTCAAGGTCATCGGCGGCAACCCGTCGCTGCGCGAGGTGGTCGCGCGCCCGCTCGTGCTCCGGATGACGGCGGAGGTCCTGCTCGACCTGATCGCGGACGACCACCAGGCCGACAGCTTCCTCACGGTCGGCCACGGCGCCGAGACCTCGGCCGTCTACAGCCGCTACATCGACACATGGCTGCAGCGCGAGCAGGAGAAGGAGCCCTCCAAGCTCACCTGGTGGCAGAAGGGCCAGCTGATCGAGTGCGTCGCCTGGGAGATCTTCTCCAAGTCGCTGGCCTCGGGCCGCGGGTGGGGTCACTTCGAGCTCAAGGACCTGCTGGTCGAGGGGGACGAGCTGCGGCGGATCACCGAACGGTGGCTGGCGTCCAGCATCCGGGTCGAGGGAGGCGTCGACGAGATCTGCCGGGAGATCGCCGACCGGTCCTTCCTCATCATCTCCAGTGACCGCCGGCGCTACCGGTTCGCGCACAAGTCGTTCTTCGAGTTCTGCGTGGCGCGGCATGTGGTCGGCTGCCTCGACGAGCGCCGCCCCGGCCTGCGGGCGGCGCGCGCCGAGCTGCTCGTCCACCCGCTCCCGGACGAGGTCATCGACTTCGTCCGGGAGCTCCTGGCCGCCGTCACCGCCGATCCCGAGCGGCGGGCGGCGACCGAGGCGACGTTCCTCGCCATCCTCGCCGACGTCGACATCGACGCGGGCACGGGCCAGCTCATGGCGGCGCAGCAGGCCGCCAACCTGGCGCCCATCGTCGCCGGTCAGGAGACGATGGAAAGGCTCCGGTCGGGCGAGCTCTTCAACGAGCACCCGTTCCTGCAGCGGGCCGTCGCCGTCGCCGACGCGCTCCACCACGACCGCCATGAACTCCTGGACGAGTTCGTCAAGCGGATGGAGCGCGACCATGAGGCCGAGTCCTTCCACATGGGGTACAACCGCATCTACTACGGTGACCAGGCGTTCGGGGACGGGCAATGGCTCGATGACAACCATCCCGAGTGCGGACGGTTCTTCCGGGCGTCGATCCGCCATCTGACGTCGCCCGCCTACCGCTACATCCGCGTCATGGACCTCTACTCGCTCCGCACGCTGCTCGGCAACCCGGACCGGCGGCGGTACCTGGTCGGCCACGAGGCGCCGACGCTGCGGAATCTGGCGGGCCTGCTCGACGAGCCCGATCCCGTCCTGGGCGAGGAGTACGACAGGCAGCGGCTGCTGCTGCGCGCCGAGATCAGAGCGCTGCTGCCAGACCGCAGTCCTCGATCAGCGGCAGGATGACCGACCGGGTGCCGGCGAAGCTGAGCTCGGGGAGCTCGGCGAGGTTCCGGACCAGGGCGCCGTCGACGCCCCGGACCTCGGCACCGGCCTCGCGCAGCAGCAGGAGCGCGCCGAGGAGCTCGGTGCCCGTGCACTGGTACGCGGTGACGGCGTCGAGACCGCCGCGCAGGTACAGGAAGGCGTCGATCGTCGGCGCCCAGGTCGAGAACAGCCGCCGGCTCCGGCCGTAGAGCCTGGACGCCAGCATCTCCAGACGCGGATCCGACTGGGTGTGATAGCCGACCCACAGCGCGGTGGCGGGCGGGCCCACGGGCGTCGAAGCCGCGCGCTCGAACGGCCGGCCGTTCACGACGACGCCGCGGCCCTTGACGGCGCAGGCGACGTCCCCCGTGGTCGCTTCGCCGATCGCGGTCACCACCGGCTCGCCCCGATGGCACAACGTGACGGCGGCCCCGTAAAGGGGAAGCCCGTAGGCGTAGTTGTTCGTGCCGTCCAGCGGATCGACCAGCCACACGTGGTCCGATTCGCCGTAGAGGGCGCCGGATTCCTCGGCGAGGACGGCGTGCTCGGGGAACCGCTCATGGAGCATGGAGACGATGAGGCGCTCCGCCTCCCGGTCGACGCTGGTGACCACGTCCCCGCGCGGGCCCTTCACCTCGATGTCCAGCGCCCGGCCGAAGTTCGCGCGGGCGACCTCGATCGCAGCCGCGACGGCCTGCTGGGCCGCCTCCGCCTGAAGGGCGGCGTCGTCACGCATCCTCTCACCTTAACCGCATCGCATCCGGCCGGGCCGAAATCGTGCGGCCGCCCCTTCCGCGCACTCCACCAGGTCGCACCGCGGCCCGCCCTGCCAGGCGGCACTGCCGTGTTCCGGCGATGCGGGTGCCCGGTACCGCGTCAGCCGCCGGGCGCCGGGAGGGCGATCCGGACGGTGGTGCCCGCGCCGCGCGGGCTGTCGACGTCGACGTGCCCGCGCAGCGCGCGGACCCGGTCGGTGAGGCCCGCGAGCCCGCCGCCGGGGACGGCGCCCGCGCCGCCCGCCCCGTCGTCGCGGACCTCGGCGACGACGCGGCCCGCCTCCTCGCGCACGCTCACCCGGATCTCGTCGGCGCCCGCATGCTTGGCCGCGTTCGCGAGGGCCTCGCACAGCGCGAAGTACAGCGTCGACTCGACCTCCGGCGGGTACCGGCGGGCGGGCAGGTCGAGCCGGACGGGCACCGCCGCCCGCGCGGCGACGAGCCGCATCGCGGGGGCCAAGCCCGCGTCGGTGAGGATCGCCGGGTGCACGCCGCGGGCCAGGCCGTCCAGCTCGGCGGCCGCCTCCGCCAGTTCCCGGCGGCACGCGCGCGCCTGCTCGCGGGCCCGCGGGCCGGCCGCCTCCTCCAGCCCCTCGAGCAGGTCCTCCAGCGCGCGCAGCCGCTGCTGGGCGCTGCGCTGCAGCTCGCCCGCGAGGCGCTCGCGCTCCGCCGCCTGGACGCGGACGAGCCGTTCCCGCGCGTCGCGCGCCCGCTCCAGGTTCGCCCGCGCCGCGGCCTGCAGCCGGACGGTCTCCAGCGCGCGGCCGCCCGCGACGAGCGCCGCCTCGACGAGCGGCTCGTGCCCGCGCAGCCGGTCGTCGGCGTCGACGGCCGCGAGCGGCTCCCCCGCCGACGTGCGGACCTCGTGCCGCCACCGGCCCGGCACCGGCCCGTCACCGGCCCCGGCGCCGCGCCCGGTGACGTCGACGTAGCCGTCCCCGGCCCACAGCCACAGGTCGAGGGTCGCGTCGCGCAGGACGCGGCGCAGCGCGTCCCGCACCTTCTCCACCGACACCGGGTCGGTGAGGCGCTGCATCCGCTCGGCGGCGGACAGCTCGGCCAGCCGGGCGCGCAGCGCCGCGGCGAGGAACGCCAGCGGCAGCACCGTCGCGGACACGCCCTGGAAGAGGTAGACCTCCATCACGTCGTCCAGGGTCACGTGGCGGCCGATGAGCGAGCCCTGCACCGCGAGCGCCCCGGCGACGCCGACCGTGACGGCGGCGGCGACGGGCACGGTGTACCGGCGGTCGAGCCGGCCGGTGCCCGGCAGCCGCAGCAGCAGGATGATGACGAGCGCGCCGGCCAGCACCGCCTCCAGGGTCGTGACGGCCCGGTACGTGCAATCGAACGCCTCCCGGTCGGGGGCGGCGGACGGCCACGCCGCCGCGGGGTCGAACCCGTTCCACGCGGGCCGCGACAGCGCGCACAGCAGCGCCTGGCCGCCGATCATGACGGCGGCGGTGGCGCCGGTCCACAGCCGGACGACGGCGCCGTCGAGCCGGCCGCCCGGGTACAGCAGCACGCCCACGCCGATCGCGACGAAGAAGACCGACTGCGCGAACACCGACACCACCGGGCCGGCGCCCGCGTTCCAGCTCGCCGTCCAGGTCAGCGCCCACGCCGCCGCGCCCGCGGTGAACGCCGCGCCGGTCCGGCGGCCGAGCCGCCCGGCGGCCAGCAGCCCGCCCGCGACGGCGAACCCGCCGCAGCACGCCAGCGTGACCGCGGCGGCGGCGGGATGGCCGCGCCAGTACGGCCAGCCCGCGGCGAGCGCTCCCGCCGCCACCGCAGCGCCCCCGGCGGCGGCGCGGCGCAGCGGAGCGCCGAGCCATGACGGCGCCCGCACGCGCACCGAGCTCAATGCCGTCCCTTCCTTGTCGGGGGCCCGGGGGCCGCGCCGGAGACCGCGCACACGGCGAGCCGGCGGCCGCGGGACCCGGGAAACCACCGGGCGGGCCTCGGGTTTCCCCGGATGCGCCCGGGGCGCGGCGGCGGGAGGATGGGACGCCGGACGGCCACGGGCACGGCCCGCGGTGCGCCCGGTGGCGTGCGGGGGCCACCACCGGCGTCACGTTCCGCGACCGGACTCGTACGCTGAATTCTCTCCGCCGCGCCGCCGTGCGCGAAAGCCCGTTACCCGATCGATGCGCGGGACGGGCGGATCAGCGCGTCTCGGCGGCGCGCAGCCAGGTGAGCACCGCCAGCACCCGCTTGTTGCTGTCCTGCGGCCCCGGCGGGCCGCCCGACGAGGTGATCTTGAGCTTGGTGAAGATGGCCCGGACGTGGTCCTCCACGGTGCGGGCGGACAGGTGCAGCCGCTTGCCGATGCCCGCGTTGGAGTGCCCCTCCGCCATCAGGCCGAGCACCTCGCGCTCGCGGCCGGACAGCCGGGACAGCTCGCGCTCCCGGTGCCGGGCCTCGACCAGCCGGCTCACCACGTCCGGGTCGATGACGACCTCGCCGCGCATCACCCGCTCCAGCGCGCCGCGCAGGTTGTCGACGTCGGTGACGTGGTCCTTCAGCAGGTAGCCGACGCGCCGCGGCTGGTCGCGGAACAGCTCCATCGCCTGCGGCGTCTCGTTGAAGGCCGACAGCACCAGCACCCCGATCCCGGGGTGGCGCCGCATCAGCTCGCGCGCCGCGACCACGCCCTCGTTGGTGTGCGTCGGCGGCATGTGCAGGTCGACGATCGCGACGTCCGGCGGGTCCTCGGCGACGCGGGCGAGCAGCTCCTCGCCCGACCCCGCCGACACCGTCACCTCGATGCCGACCGTGGTGAGCAGGGTGACCAGGGCCTGCCGGAAGATCCCGCTGTCCTCCGCCACGGCTACTCGCATGGCAGGACCATCCTTACCGTCGTGCCCCGGGTGGGCTCGCCGTCGATTTCCACGTGCCCGCGCAGCGCCCTGATCCGCCCGGCCAGCCCGCCCGGGACCGCGCCGGGCTCCCCGTCCGGACGTTCCCCGTCGTCGCTGACCTCGGCCACCAGCAGGTGGCCGTCCGGGCGCACCCGGACGGTCACGCGGGTCGCCCGCGCGCGCTCGACAGCGTACGACAAAGCCTCGCAAAGCACGGAGTAAAGCGTGGACTCGATTTCGCGGGAGTAGCGCTCGGCGGTCACGTCGAGCAGCACCCGCGTGCCGAGCCGCTCGGCGACGACCTCCAGCGCCGGGCCGAGGCCGTCCTGGACGAGCAGTGCGGGCTGCACCTCGCGGGCGAGCGCGCGCAGCTCGGCGAGCGCCGCCATCAGCTCGGCGCGGCAGGTGCGCGCGTGCTCCTTGACGGCCGGGTCCTCGGCGAGGGCCTCCAGGGTGCCGAGCATCGCGCCGAGCGCCAGCAGCCGCTGCTGCGCGCCGTCGTGCAGGTCGCGGGCTAGGCGCTCGCGTTCCACGGTCTCGGCGCGCACCAGCCGCTCGTACGCCGACCGCACCTGCTCCAGACCGGCCTGGACGTTGGACTGCAGCCGCGCCGTCTCCAGCGCCCGGCCGCCGGCCTCCAGCGCCGCCTCGACCAGCGACCCGTGGTCGCGCAGCGCCGCGCCGAGCTCCACGATCGCGAGGGGCTCGCCCGCGGCGGTCTCGACGCGGCGGCGCCACCGCCCCGCGTCCCCCTCCGCCGGGTCGCCGGCGTCCTGGCCCACCGGCAGCGCGTCGTCGAAGTCCATGGCGACGGGACGTCCGGAGATGTCGACGTAGACCTGCTCGGCGGGCGCCCAGAACCACAGCTGCAGGGACGGGTCCTGCAGGACGTCGCGCAGGGCGTCGCGGATCCGCTCCACCGACACCGGGGCGGTCAGCCGCAGCATCCGCCCGGCGACGGCCAGCTCCGCGAGCCGGACGCGCAGCCCGGACGCCAGCAGCGCGAGCGGGATGAGGGCGGACACCGCGCCCTGGATCGCGTACACCCGCAGCAGCGCGTCCAGCGAGATGGACTCCTCCATGATCGGCCGCTGCGTCAGCGCCGCGGAGAGCCCGACGAAGGCCAGGGCCAGGGTGACCGGCAGCGCGACCACGCGCCGCATCCGGCTCATCTTCGGCAGCCGCAGCAGGAGGACGATGGCGAAGGAGACGGCGAGCACGACGTACAGCGCGGCGGAGACCTCCAGGACGGCGCGGAACGCCGCGTGGTCGGGGAACGGCGCCGGCCACCACACGTGCCGCCCGCGGAACGCCGCCCACGCCGGGCGCGAGGTGACCCACAGCGCGGTCGGGCAGCCCCACAGGACCGCGCAGGCGAACACCGTCCAGATCCGGTCGGCGCGGTACTCCAGCCGCCCGGCCGGGTACAGCAGGACGCCCACCGCGAGGGTGAGGTAGAAGTCGGCCTGGGCGTACGGCGACAACAGCGGCCCGGGCCCGGCGTTCCAGCTCGCCAGCCAGTTCACCGCCCAGAACAGGGACGCGGCGAGGAACAGCAGGCCCGTCCGCCGGGTGCGGGCGCCCGTCGCCAGCAGCGCGCCGACGACCGCGATCCCGCCGGTGCTGACCAGGGAGAGCGCCGCGGCGGCGGCGTGGTCGCGCCAGTACGGCCATCCCGCGGCGAAGGCGAGCGCGGCCACCGCGAGGCCGGCGGCGAGGGCGCGCCTCGTCTCCGCGCCGAACCACGGTGGCGACCTGCGCCTCCGCGGGGCGGATATCACCACGACCATCCTTTCCATGCTCGGGCCCCGGGACCGTCTCCCGGTACCGGGATCCCACGGGCGGGCACACCGTGCTTTCCCGGACGCACCGGAAGTGTCCCGGCTCCGCCCCGCCGGGGAGAGCGCCGTTACCGGATCGCGACGCGCGGGCCGTCCGCCGCGCGCACCACGGACGACGCGGCCGCGGACGAGCTCCACGGCATGGCGCCAGATGTTTGCGCTACCACGATTGCTTCCTGGGTATTGACATCGATTCGCGTTACCGCAAACATTCAGGGCACCCGACCGGATGTGGAGCAGATCACAGTGACCACCGCAGCGCCCCCTCCCCCGCCCGGCACCGGCCCGTCCGGGCCGGGCGGCGGGCGGTCGCGCGCGGCGGTCATGGACGACGTCGCGGCGCTCGCGGGTGTGTCCGCGATGACGGTGTCGCGGGTGCTGAACGACCCCGGCAAGGTCGCGCCGCGGACCCGCGAGCGGGTCCTCGCCGCGATGCGCGAGCTGGACTACCGGCCGAACTCGGCGGCGCGCGTCCTCGCGACCGGCCGGTCCGGGGTGCTCGGCGTGGTCAGCTTCGACACGACGCTGTACGGGCCCGCCTCGACCCTGTACGGGATCGAGCGGGCCGCGCGCACCGCCGACTACATGATCAACATCGCCAGCCTCGGCTCGCTCACCCGGCGCTCCATCGAGGACGGCGTGCAGCGGCTGCGCGCCCAGTCGGTCGACGGGATCGTCATCATCGCGCCGCACCAGTCGGCGGCCGAGGGGCTGCGGCGGCTGCCGCCGGACATGCCGGTGGTGGCGGTCGGCGCGGGCGACGACCTGCCGGTGCCGGTCGCGGCGGTGGACCACCGGGCGGGCGCGGTGCGGGCCGTCCGGCACCTGCTGAGCCTCGGCCACGAGACCGTGTGGCACATGGCGGGCCCCGCGGACTGGATCGACGCCAGCGCCCGCGTGGACGGCTGGCGCTCGGTGCTGGCGGAGGAGGGCCGGGAGGTCCCCGAGCCGCTGTCCGGCGACTGGAGCGCCCGGTCGGGGTACGAGCTCGGCCGGCGGCTGGCCGCCGACCCGGCGGTGACCGCGGTGTTCGCCGCCAACGACCCGATGGCCCTCGGCCTGCTGCGCGCGCTGCGCGAGGCGGGCCGCCGCGTCCCGGAGGAGGTGAGCGTGGTGGGCTTCGACGACGTTCCGGAGGCGCCCTACTTCGCGCCGCCGCTGACCAGTGTCCGGCAGCCGTTCGGCGAGGTCGGGCGGCACGCGTTCCAGCTGCTGCTGGAACGCGTCGACGACCCCGCGGGCGAGGGCGCCGGCCCGCCGGCGCGGCGCACCGTGGAACCGGAGCTCGTGGTGAGGGAGAGCACCGCCGTGCGGCCCGGCGGCCGCTGACCCCGGGCGAGGGAGGGACCGGTTCCGCGGGCGCGGAATGTTAGCGCTAACACAAGCTAGTGCCAGGTTGATTGAGAGGGGCGGCACGTTGCGCATCACCGAGATCGGCACCCATGTCCTGGGGACCCCGTGGCGGAATCTCACGTTCGTGACCGTCCGCACCGACGAGGGCCTCACCGGCGTCGGCGAGGCCCGGATGCTCGGCCACACCGACGCGCTGGTCGGCTACCTCGCCGAGGCGGAGCGCCGGCACATCGCGGGCAGCGACCCGTTCGACGTCGAGGACCTCGTCCACCGGATGAAGTACGGCGACTTCGGCCGGGCGGGCGAGATCGTCATGTCGGGCATCGCGTGCGTCGAGATGGCGTGCTGGGACATCGTCGGCAAGGCGCTCGGCCAGCCGGTGTGGCGGCTGCTCGGCGGCAAGGTGCGCGACCGCGTCAAGGCGTACGCGAACGGCTGGTACACCGTCGACCGGACCCCCGAGGACTTCCACGCGGCGGCCAAGCGCGTCGTCGAACGCGGATACCGGGCACTCAAGCTGGACCCCTTCGGCGCGGGACGGATGGAGCTGGACCACGCGGAGACGGTGCTGGCCATCGACCTGGTCGAGGCGGTCCGCGACGCGGTCGGCCCCGACGTCGAACTGCTCGTCGAGATGCACGGCCGCTTCTCCCCCGCGACCGCGATCCGGCTCGCCGGCCTGCTCGCCCCGTTCGACCCGGCCTGGCTGGAGGAGCCCGTCCCGCCCGAGAACCTCAAGGCGCTCGCCAAGGTCTCCGCGCACACCGGGCTGCCGATCGCCACCGGCGAGCGCGTCCACGACCGCATCGAGTTCCGCGAGCTGCTGGAGCTGCAGGCCGCCGACGTCCTGCAGCCCGACGTCGGGCACAGCGGCGGCATCGCCGAGGTCCGCAAGCTCGCCGCGACCGCCGAGACCTACTACGTGCAGGTCGCGCCGCACAACGTCGGCGGGCCGGTGCTGACCGCCGCGAGCCTCCAGCTCGGCGTCTGCACCCCCAACTTCAAGATCCTCGAGCACTTCAACGACTTCGCCGACGCCGCCGTCAAGGACGTCGCGAAGGGCGCCCCGCAGGTCGTCGACGGGTACTTCGCCCTGCCGGAGGCGCCCGGCCTCGGCGTCGAGCTGGACCTCGACGCGGTCGCCGCCTTCCCCCAGCAGCACGCCGACTTCGACCTGTACGCCGACGGCTGGCACTTCCGCGGGACGCGCCGTTGAGCCGCGCGGTGCTCGTGGAGGCGCCGGGCCGCTGGCGGATCGACGCCGGCGACCCGCCGGAGCCGGGCCGCGGCGAGGCCCGGGTCCGGGTCGCCGCCGCCGGGCTGTGCGGCAGCGACCGCGAGCTGTTCGACGGCGCGCGCCCCGAGGGCTTCGCCAGCTACCCGGTCGTCCCCGGGCACGAGTGGTCCGGCACGGTCGACGCGGTCGGCCCCGACACCGACCCGTCGCTGGTCGGCGCGCCCGTCGTCGGCGAGGGGTTCCGCGGCTGCATGGCGTGCGGACGCTGCCGGGAGGGCGCCCCGAACCTGTGCGCGAGCCGCTACGACGAGACGGGCTTCACCCGGCCCGGCGCGTTCGCCGACCACCTGCTCGTCCCGGCCCGGCTGCTGCACGTGCTGCCGCCCGGCGCCGACCTGCGCGCGGCGGCGCTGCTGGAGCCGGCCGCGGTCATCGCCGGGGCCGTCCGGCACGCGGCGCCGCGTCCCGGCGAGACCGTCGCGGTCGTCGGCGCCGGCACGCTCGGGATGCTCGCGCTGCAGTTCCTCGCCGCGTCGTCGCCGGCCCGGCTCGTCGCGATCGACCCGCGGGTGGAGCGCGGCGAGCCGGCGCTGGACGCGGGCGCGACCGCGTTCAGCCGCCCCGGCGAGGCCCCCGAGGGCGCGTTCGACGTGGTCGTCGAGACCGCCGGCGCGCCCGGCACGGCCGCCTCGGCGGTGCGGCTGGCGCGCCGCGGCGGGCGGGTCGTCGTCACCGGCATCCCCGCCGACCCGGCCGACGCCGTCCCGACGTCGCTGCTGGTCACCCGCGCCCTGTCGCTGCACACCGTGTTCGGCTCCGGCCCGGCCGACTGGGCGTACGCGGTGCGCGCGTTCGGCAGCGGCGTGCTGCGGCCGGCGTCCCTGATCACCCACGAGCTGCCGCTGACCGAGTTCGCGGCGGCGCTGAAGCTCAGCGGCTCCCCCGACGCCGGGAAGGTGCTGCTGCGCCCCGACCTCGACACTTCCCCGACCGGCGGGAGGACCGATGGACCCCTTCTCTGACGAGCTCGCCGATTCGGCCGGCGGCCGCGCGCCCGGCGAGGACGCGCTGCGCTCGCTCGGCTGGCCCGGCGCCCCGCCGCGGCCGCCCGCGTCCGGCCTGCGGTTCCCCGACGGCGGCAGCTGGCGCACCGAGCTGCCGTCCTGCGAGGGGCCCGCCGTGCTGGCGGCGGTGCTGGAGGAGAGCGAGCGGCTCGACGTCCCGCTGCACCGCATCAGCCAGGGCAGCGGCGTCTGGATGCTCACCGACGCCGAGATCGGCGAGATGGTGGACGGCTGCGACGCGCGCGGCATCGAGCTGTGCCTGTTCCTCGGCCCGCGCGGCACCTGGGAGCCGGGCGCCGGCGGCCGCTCCTACAACGCCTCCGGGCCGCGCGCCCGGGGCCGCGACCAGCTCGCGCAGTGCGTCGAGGACGCCGAGCGCGCGACGGCGCTCGGTGTCCGGTCGCTGCTGGTCGCCGACGAGGGCGTGCTGTGGACGCTGCACCGGCTGCGCGAGGCCGGGCGGCTGCCCGCCGACACCACGTTCAAGGTGTCCGCGCTGGTCGGGCCGGTGAACCCCGCCTCGTTCGCGGTGTGGGAGGGCCTCGGCGCCGACTCGGTCAATGTGCCGAGCGACCTTGCGCTCGGCCAGCTCGCCGAGATCCGCGCGGTCAGCGCCGCGCCGATGGACTTCTACGTCGAGGCGCCCGACGACCTCGGCGGGTTCGTCCGCTTCTACGACGCGGCGGAGCTGATCCGCTGCGGCGCGCCCCTCTATCTGAAGTTCGGGCTGCGCAACGCGCCCGGCATCTATCCGGTCGGCCACCACCTGCTGCCCGCCGCCGTGGCGAGCGCGCGGGAGCGGGTGCGGCGCGGCCGGCTCGTCCTGGACACCCTCGCCCGGCTCGGGGCGGGCGAGGGGATGTCCCCGATCGGGTCCCGGGCCCCGGGGCCGCTGCGGCGGTTCCCGGCCCTGCCCGAGGCCCTGCCCACGTCCGCCGTCCCACGCTGATTCGCTCCGCTGCCCTCCCCCACCCCGAAGGAGAACGAGATGAGACTCCGGCGCATCACCACGGTTATGTCCGCGCTGGTCCTGGCGACCGCCATGACGGCGTGCGGCTCCAGCGAGAAGAGCATCGACAAGAAGGCCAAGTCCGGCGACACCAAGGGCGCGCTGATCGGCGTCACGATGCCGACGAAGTCGTCCGAGCGCTGGATCCGCGACGGCAACACCCTCAAGGCCGACCTGGAGAAGCTCGGCTACAAGGTGGACCTGCAGTACGCCGAGAACGACATCCCGACGCAGGTCAGCCAGATCGAGAACCAGATCACCAAGGGCGCCAAGCTGCTGGTCGTCGCGTCCATCGACGGCACCGCGCTGACCAGCCAGCTGCAGGAGGCGCACCAGAACCACATCCCGGTGATCTCCTACGACCGGCTCATCATGCGCAGCCCGGACGTCGACTACTACGTCACCTTCGACAACTTCAAGGTCGGCGTGGAGCAGGCGACCTCGCTGCTCACCGGCCTGAAGATCAAGAACGAGGACGGGTCGGAGGGCAAGGCGAAGGGCCCGTTCAACATCGAGCTGTTCGCCGGCTCCCCCGACGACAACAACGCCCCGTTCTTCTACAACGGCGCGATGTCGGTGCTGAAGCCGTACATCGACAAGGGCACGCTGGTCGTCAAGAGCGGCCAGACCGACTTCAAGACGATGGCGATCCTGCGCTGGGACCCGGCCACGGCGCAGAAGCGGATGGAGGACATCCTCACCAAGACCTACCGGGGCGGCGCCAAGGTCGACGGTGTGCTGTCGCCGTACGACGGCCTGTCGATCGGCATCCTGTCGGCGCTCAAGAGCAACGGCTATGGCACCCCGAGCCAGCCGTACCCGGTGGTGACCGGGCAGGACGCGGAGCGGGCGTCGGTGAAGTCGATCCTGGCCGGCGAGCAGTACTCCACCATCTTCAAGGACGTCCGCAAGCTCGCCGACGAGGCCGCGAAGATGTCCGACGCGATCCTCAAGGGCGGCAAGCCGCAGGTCAACAACACCACCGACTACAACAACACCAAGAAGGTCGTCCCGACCCAGATGCTGCAGCCGGTGATCGTCAACAAGTCGAACGTGCAGACCGAGCTGGTGCAGTCCGGCTACTACACGCAGGCGCAGCTGGGATGACGCCGTGACCACCGACGACACCACCGTAGCGGCGGCCGCGGCCGGCGGCCCGGGAGGCGGCGACATCCTGCGGATGCGCGGCATCACCAAGACGTTCCCCGGGGTGAACGCGCTCGCCGACGTCGACCTGACCGTGCGCCGCGGCGAGATCCACGCGATCTGCGGCGAGAACGGGGCCGGCAAGTCCACGCTGATGAAGGTGCTGTCCGGGGTCTACCCGCACGGCTCGTACGACGGGGAGATCCTCTTCGACGGCGAGCCGTGCCGGTTCTCCGGCATCCGCGACAGCGAGGAGCGCGGGATCGTCATCATCCACCAGGAGCTGGCGCTGTGCCCGCAGCTGTCGATCGCCGAGAACATCTTCCTCGGCAACGAGCGGGCGGCGCGCGGGCTCCTCGGCGGGCGGCTCCTCGGCCGGGGCCTGGTCGACTGGAACCGCACCAACCACGAGGCGGGCCAGCTGCTGGAGAGGGTCGGGCTGCCGGAGAACCCGGTGACCCCGATCGCCGACCTCGGCGTCGGCAAGCAGCAGCTGGTGGAGATCGCCAAGGCGCTGTCCAAGCGGGTGCGGCTGCTGATCCTGGACGAGCCGACCGCCGCGCTGAACGACGCGGACTCCGCGCACCTGCTGAACCTGATGCGCGGGCTCCGCGACGACGGCATCACCTGCGTGATCATCTCGCACAAGCTGAACGAGGTGCTCGCGATCGCCGACACCGTCAGCGTGCTGCGCGACGGCCGGATGATCGAGACGCTCGACCCGTCCGGCGGCGGCGTCACCGAGGACCGGATCATCTCCGGGATGGTCGGCCGGGACCTGGAGCACCGCTTCCCGCCCCGCGAACCGGAGATCGGCGAGGAGGCGCTGCGGATCGAGGACTGGACGGTGCACAGCCCGGCGCAGCGCGACCGCGCGGTGGTGTCGGGCGCCGCCCTGACGCTCCGGCGCGGCGAGATCGTGGGCCTCGCCGGGCTGATGGGCGCGGGCCGCACCGAGCTGGCGATGAGCGTGTTCGGGCGGTCCTACGGGGTGGACATCTCCGGTCGCGTCTACAAGGACGGCGAGCAGGTCCGGCTGCGGACCGTGCGGGACGCGATCCGGCACGGCATCGCCTACGCCACCGAGGACCGCAAGCGCTACGGGCTCAACCTCATCCAGGACATCAAGCGGAACGTGTCGGCCGCGCGGCTCGGGAAGCTGTCCCGGGCCGGGTGGGTGAACGAGTACGACGAGTACCGGGTCGCCGAGGAGTTCCGCGGCGGGATGAACATCAAGGCGCCGAGCGTGTCGGCCGTGGCCGGGCAGCTGAGCGGCGGCAACCAGCAGAAGGTCGTGCTGTCCAAGTGGATCTTCACGGATCCGGACGTGCTGATCCTGGACGAGCCGACCCGCGGCATCGACGTCGGCGCCAAGTACGAGATCTACACGATCATCAACCGGCTCGCCGCGGAGGGCCGGGCGATCCTGCTGATCTCCTCGGAGCTGCCGGAGCTGCTCGGCATGTGCGACCGGATCTACACGATGGCGGCCGGCCGGATCACCGGCGAGGTGCCGCGGGCGGAGGCCACGCAGGAGCGCCTCATGTCCTACATGACCATGGGAAGGGAGCAGGCCGGATGAGCCGTACCGCACCTGCGAAGACCGGCGCCGCGGCCACCGCGGACGCCGCGGCGGCACCGCCCGGGGCGGCGACGCCCGCCGGCCGGCCGCGGCTGACCGTGAACGTGCGGCAGAGCGGCATCTACATCGCGTTCGCGCTGATCGTCGTGCTGTTCGCGGTGCTGACCGGAGGCGATCTGCTGCAGCCGCAGAACATCTCCAACATCATCGTGCAGAACTCCTACATCCTGATCCTCGCGATCGGGATGATCCTCATCATCATCTCCGGGCACATCGACCTGTCGGTGGGCTCGCTGGTCGGCGTGACCGGCGCGATCGCGGCCTGGCTGATGGTCAGCCACCATGTGGCGTGGCCGGTCGCGCTGCTGCTGACGCTGGTGGCGGGCGCCGCGATCGGCGCGTGGCAGGGGTACTGGACGGCCTTCTTCGGCATCCCGTCGTTCATCGTCACGCTGGCCGGGATGCTGCTGTTCCGGGCGCTGACCATGACGGTGCTCGGCAACCAGGGCCTCGGCCCGTTCCCCGACCAGGTCCGGACGCTGTCGAACGGGTTCACCTCCGGTTACCTCGGCAACGTCGGGCTCGGCCCGCTGGGCGGCGCGGACCTGTTCAGCCTGCTCGTCGGGATCGTGCTCGTGGCGGGGCTGGCGGTGTCCCGGTGGCGGACCCGCGCGACGCGGCTCGGCTACGGGCAGACCGTCGACCCGGTGCCGGTGTTCCTGCTGAAGATCGTCGCGGCGGGCGCGCTGATCATGGCGGTGACCGTGCAGCTGGCCCGGTTCCACAACCTGCCGTGGGTGCTGGTGCTGCTGGCGGTGCTGGTGCTGGCGTACTCGCTGCTGACGGCCCGGTCGGTGTTCGGCCGGCACGTGTACGCCGTCGGCGGCAACCTGCAGGCGGCGGTGCTGTCCGGCGTGCGCGCCAAGTCGGTGGTGTTCTGGCTGTTCGTCAACATGGGCGTGCTGTCGGCGCTGGCCGGGATCATCTTCGCGGGGCGGCTCAACCAGGCGGGGCCCACCGCCGGCAACACCTTCGAGCTGGACGCGATCGCCGCGGCGTTCATCGGCGGCGCCGCGGTGCAGGGCGGCGTCGGCAAGGTGGTCGGCGCCATCACCGGCGGCCTGATCATGGGCGTGATCAACAACGGCATGTCGCTGATGGGCGCCCCCAGCGAGCGGGTGATGCTCGTCAAGGGCCTCGTCCTGCTGGCCGCCGTCGCGTTCGACGTCTGGACCAAGCGGCGGGCCGGGTCGCCGCTGCTGCGCTGACCCGGCGCCCACCCGTCCGACCCGGCCAAACGATTCCCGGGGGCCGGCGGCGATCCGCCGGTCCCCCCGACCAGAAGTACACGCCAGTCCGTCTCCTCCCTCCCCCCCAGCGAGAGGAACACCGATGAAGCGCGTCCCACCCCTCACCATCCCGCTCGCCACCGCCGCCCTCCTCGCGGGCGGCCTGCTCGCCGTCCCGGCGACCGCCGCGTCGTCCGGGCCCGCGTCGTCCGCGCCCACCATCGCCAAGGAGCCGTTCGGCGCGCTGCCGGACGGCACGAAGATCGACCGGTACACGCTCGGCAGCGGCCACGGGATGAAGGTCCGCATCCTCACCTACGGCGGCATCGTCCAGTCCCTCGACGTCCCCGACAAGCACGGCCGCTCCGGCGACGTCGCGCTCGGGTTCCGCACCCTGGACGGCTACCTCAGCGACACCTACAAGGACGAGAACCCCTACTTCGGGGCGCTCATCGGGCGCTACGGCAACCGGATCGGCGGCGCCCAGTTCACCCTCGACGGCAAGACCTACAAGGTCCCCGCCAACGACGGGAACAACAGCCTGCACGGTGGCACGACCGGCTTCGACAAGCGGGTGTGGACGGCCCAGCCGGCCAAGGACGGGAACGGGGCGTCGCTGCGGCTGTCGTACGTCAGCCCGGACGGCGAGGAGGGCTACCCCGGCACCCTCCGCACCACCGTCACCTACACCGTCACCCGTACGAACGAGCTGCGCATCCACTACCAGGCCACCACCGACAAGCCGACGGTGGTCAACCTGACCAACCACACGTACTTCAACCTGGCCGGCGAGGGGTCCGGCGAGGTCTACGACCACAAGGTGCAGATCAACGCGTCCCGCTACACGCCGGTCGACTCCACCCTCATCCCGACCGGGCAGCTCGCGAGCGTGCACGGCACGCCGCTGGACTTCACCCGCCCGCACACGATCGGCGAGCGCGTCCGCGACGGCCACCAGCAGATGGTGTACGGGCGCGGCTACGACCACAACTTCGTGCTCGACGGCACCGGCATGAAGCTCGCCGCCCGCGTCACCGAGCCGACCACCGGGCGGGTGATGGAGATCCGCACCGACCAGCCCGGCCTGCAGTTCTACTCCGGCAACTTCCTCGACGGCCGGCTCGTCGGCACCGGCGGGAAGATGTACCGGCAGGGCGACGGGTTCGCCATGGAGACCCAGCACTTCCCCGACTCGCCCAACAAGCCGCAGTTCCCGAGCACCACGCTGCGGCCCGGCCAGACTTACGACTCCACCAGCGTCTACTCCTTCTCCACGTCCTGACCTCAGAGTCCTGACCCCGGGCCGGGGGCGGGCACCGGCCGGCACGACGCCGGTGCCCGCCCCCGGCCGTCCGGGCCGGCCGAGGATCGCCATGGACCAGCCGAGGATTCCCATGGACCACAGCATCGAGATCGCCCTGCCCGCCCGCGCCCGGCTCGGTGAGGGGCCCAACTGGGACGCCGCCGCCGGCGTGCTGCTCTGGGTCGACATCCTCGGCAACGAGGTGCACGCCTACGACCCGGCCACCGGCGCCGACACCGTCCGCCACACGGCCCAGCACGTGGGCGCGGCCAGGCCCCGGGCGGGCGGCGGCCTGGTCGTCAACCTCCGCGACGGCGTCGGGCTCTACGACCCCGACGGCTCGTTCCGCTGGCTCGCCGAGCATCCCGTCCCGGGCTGCCGCGGCAACGACGCCGCCGTCGGCCCGGACGGCGCGTTCTGGGCCGGGACCATGCGCTACGACGAGGCGCCGGGAGGCGGCCGGCTGCGCCGCGTCCGCCCGGACGGCGGCACGACCACGGTGCTGGACGACGTGACGGTCAGCAACGGGATCGCCTGGAGCCCCGACGGGCGGCTGATGTACTACGTGGACACGCCCACGCGCCGGATCGACGTCTTCGACTTCGATCCCGAGGAGGGCGCCGCCCGCCGCCGCGCGTTCGCCACCGTTCCGGGGCAGCCGGACGGGCTGACCACCGACGCCGACGGCCGGGTCTGGGTGGCCCTGTGGGGCGGCGGCCGCGTGCTGTGCTACACGCCCGGCGGCGGCCTCGACCGCACCGTCGAGGTGCCCGCCGCGCAGACCACCGCCTGCGCGTTCGGCGGCCCGGACCTCCGCGACCTCTACGTCACGACGGCGACCGTGGGCGCGCCGAAGGACGACCCCCACGGCGGATCGCTGTTCGTCGTCCCCGGCGCGGGGCAGGGCCTGCCCTCCCCCGCGTTCGCCGCCTGACCCTGTCCCGGGGCCGCGCGTCAGGCGCGGCGGATCGCCTGCCGCGGATCAGGTGCCGCGAGTCAGGTGCCGCGAGTCAGGTGCCGCGAGTCAGGTGCCGCGCGTCAGGTGCGGCGGCCGACGCCCGCGAGCGTGAACGTCCGCTCGGGGTGCGCCACGTCCTCGCCGGGGTCGGGCCGCCACAGCGGGGTGTAGGTGAGGCCGGGGTCGAGCAGGTCGAACGGCTCGACGATCGACGCGATCTCGGCGCGGGTGCGGCCCCAGAAGTGCCCGCTGGTCGGCTTGAACACCTGCCCGACGTCGCCGCTCGACTCCGGCTGCGGGTCCTGCGTGATGTGCGTGAACACCACGTGGCCGCCGGGCGGGAGGGCGTCGTGCAGCCGCCGGACGGACCGCCGGGCGTCGGCGGCGTCGCCGATGAAGTGCAGGACGCGGTCGAGCACGATCGCCACCGGCTCGGTGAAGTCGATGTGCTCGCGGACGTCCGGGTCGTCGGCGAGCGACTCGGGCCGCGCGAGGTCGCAGTGCACGACCGCCGTCCGCTTCGTGCCGGCGAGCAGCGCCCGCGCGTGCACCAGGACGACGGGGTCGCCGTCGGCGAACACCACGGTCGCGTCCGGCGCGACCTGCGCCGCGACCTCGTGCACGTTGCCGGCGGCGGGCAGCTTGCTGCCGATGTCGATGAACTGCCGCACGCCCTGCCGGGCGAGGTGCCGGACGGCGCGGCCGATGAAGGCGTGGTTCGCCCGGGCCGCCGCCCGCGCCTCCGGGATGACGGCCAGCAGCTGCTCGGCCACCTCCCGGTCGGCGGCATAGTTGTCCTTGCCGCCGAGCAGGTAGTCGTAGATCCGCGCGGTGTTGGGCGTCGTCAGGTCGACGTCCGCGGGGGACCACCTCTCCTCGGCCATGGCACACTCCGCTTCGTCCCGGGGAGAACGATCGTCTCATGGGACGCGCCGTGCTCGCGCCGGGACGCACCGCGGCCGGGCTTTCCGGGCTTTCAGCGGCCTTCCGGGTCGACGGCGTCGCGGTCGGCCCAGAACGGGTCGAGCAGCGAGCGCAGCCGCTCGGCGCCGACCCGCTCCAGCACGTCCAGGGCGCCGATGTCGTCCTCGAGCTGGTCGACGCTGGTCGCGCCGAAAAGCACGGTGCTGGTGGACGGGTGCGTGAGGGTGAAGGCGATGCAGAGCTGCGCGGGCGTCGCGTCCAGGTCGGCGGCGAGCTCGCCGATGCCCTTCGCCGCGTCCACGATCCTGTCGCGGACGCCGCCGGGATCGCGGCCGATCTGCCGGGACGTGCCGCTCTTGCCGGCGAGGACGCCGCCCTCCAGCACGTCCGACGCCTGCATCGACACGCCTTCGGCGAAGACGGCGGCGAACGGCTCGCCGTCGGGGATGGAGCGGCGGCACGGGCTGTACTTCAGCTGGGCGAGCTGGGGGCCGGGCGAGCCCGCGGCCCGCGCGTGCGCGCGGATCGTCCGGACGGCGGTCGCCGACCAGTTGTTGACGCCCCAGCAGCCGAGCAGCCCCTCACTCTCCAGTTCGGCGAGGTCCTCGGCGAGCCGCTTCAGGTCGAGGTCGTCGCTGCGGATGTCCCCGAGCACGGCGACGTCGGCGTGGTCGGCGCCGACGCGGAACAGCGCGTTCGCGAGCTGCTCGCGCAGCGGCCGCTCCGGGTACCCCTCCAGCCACAGCTTGGTGGACAGCAGGTAGGCGTCGCGGGCGAGGCCCGCCGCGCGCACCATCGCGGAGAACAGCACGTCGGTGAAGACGGGCGGGTGGCCCGGCATGCCGTAGACGGCGACGTCGAACAGGTTGATGCCGGAGTCGACGGCGCGCCGCAGCATCGTGACGGCGTCGCGGAAGTCCATTCGGTCGTAGGTGTGCCAGGAGCCGAGGGACAGCACGGACGCCTCGGGCCCGGCCGTGCCGAGGCGGCGGCGCGGAACGATGGTGCTCACGTTTCTCCTTACCGGTGCGGGTGGACGACGGCCTTGACCTGTTCGAGCCGCTGCATCGACGCGAGCGCGCCGGACGCGCTGCCGAGGCCGCCGGGCTCGCCGAACAGGTCGTCCCAGGGGAAGCGGTCCTGGGAGGCGCGCAGGAACTCGATCGCGCGGTACAGGTCACCGACGTCGCCGTTGAGCGAGCCGAGGACGTTCAGCTCCTTGCCCATGATGGTGCCGAGCGGCAGCTCGTCGGGGCGCGGGCCGGTGCTGCCGACCACGACGAACCGTCCCCCGAACGCCGCCATGCCCACCGCCTCGGCGCCGACGCCGGGCGCGCCCGCGAGGTCGAGGACGAGGTCGGCGCCGCGCCCGCGGGTGGCGTCCATGACGGTGGCGAGCCGCGCTTCGGCGCCGCCGTCGAGGCCGATGACGACGTCCGCGCCGAACGCGCGGGCTAGTTCCAGGCGGGCGTCGGGGGCGCCGATCGTGATGATGGTGCCGGCGCCGGACGCGCGCGCGACCGCGGTGGCGACGATGCCGAGCGCGCCCGCGCCCTGCACCACGACGCTGGAGCCCTGCCGCACTCCCCCGGCGCGGTCGCAGGCGTGCAGGACGGTCTTGACCGCGCATCCGGCGGACGCCGCCCACGTGTCCTTCACGTCGTCGGGCAGGACGACCTTCAGCGCGCCGGGCGTCACGTAGTTGTGCGCGGCGAGCCCGCCGGTGGCGTAGGGGAACCGGTCGGAGCGCAGCAGGAAGCCGTAGCCGCGTTCGGAGCAGGCGACCGGGTTGCGGAGCACGGTGCAGCCGTAGCAGTGCCCGCACACCGACTCCGACCAGCCGATCCGGTCGCCGACCTTGACGGCGCGGCCGAGCGCGTCGCGGGTTCCCGGGCCGACGGCGCAGACGGTGCCCATCGTCTCGTGGCCGAGGACGATCGGCAGCATGTCCGGGAACGCCATCGCCCCGGACCACAGGTGCACGTCGGTCGCGCACAGGGTGGCGCAGTCGACCCGCACGACCGCCGCGCCGGGCTCCACCTCGGCGGGCAGCGGCAGTTCCTCGATGACGAGGGGGGCGCCGTGCTCGCGCAGCACCGCCGCCCTCGTGGACGTCAGCCGGGACATCGCTCTCCTCGTTTCGTCAGCGGCCGTGCTCGGTGTCCCAGACCTCGCGGCGGCTGCGCCACCACAGCAGGACGAGGATCACCAGGAAGGGCACCACGCCCTGGTACTTCTGGATCGAGTCGAGGGCGGACGACAGGCCCTCCAGGCAGCCGAGGATCAGCCCGCCGGCGAGGGTCAGCGGCAGGCTGCGGAACGCGCCCACCATCGCGACCGCCAGCGCCGTGCTGATCAGCCCGGACAGGGTGGAGAAGTCGCCGCCGAGCCGCGGCGCGACCAGCACGACCACCATCGTGGTGACGGCGCCGACGCCGGCCCAGACGCCGACGGCCAGCCGCGGCGCGGGGATGCCGACGACCTCGGCGGTGCCGGGCCGCTCCGACAGCGCCTGCAGTCTCAGCCCGATCCGGGTGCGGGCCAGCAGCAGCCCGACCGCGACGGTGATCAGCACCGCGAACGCCAGCGACACCGGCACCGACTGCGGGACGACGACGTCGCCGACGGTGAACAGCGGGGCGCCGAACGGGTTGGGGAAGCGGTGCGCGCCGGTGGTGTTGCCGCCGAACAGCCGCACCCCGACCGCGGTCAGCGCGACGAAGATCGCCACGGTCACGGCCGCCTTGGTGCCCTCCTTGTGCCCGGCGAACCAGCGCACCAGCGCCGCGCCGAGCAGCGCGGACAGCAGCGCCGCGAACACCACGCCGGCGAGCAGGGCGAGCGGCGCGTTCACGCCGCGGTCGGTGAGCGACACCATCACGAACGCGCCGAGGGCGCCGACCGCCGTCAGCGCGAAGTTGACCACGGCGACGAGCCGGTAGGTCAGCACGACGCACAGGCCGAGCAGGGCGTAGCCGCCGCCGCTGGTCAGCCCGGCGATCACAGAGTTCACCATGGATACCTCCGGGTGGTGCCGGGGGGGGGGGGGGGGGCCGCCCGGGGGGGGGGGGGGGCCCCCCCGGGGGGGGGGGGGGGGCGGGGTTACCCCCCGGGCGGGCCCGCACCCCGCC